>CALKVD010000126.1 GCA_937996615.1 uncultured Rickettsiales bacterium
TAAAATGGAACAAACAATTGCAACTCCTAACACAACAGTTAAAAGTAATGCGCCGCGGATGGGTGTTATCAACATAGAGAAAGATAAAATCCGCGAAGTCATTGGGAGTGGCGGTAAAGTAATCAAAGAAATATGTGAAACAAGTGGTGCCAAAATAGATATTGCTGATAGTGGGAGAGTGACAATAATGGGAGCATCGCAAAGCATAATTGATAAGGCAATTGCAATGATTACATCAGTGACAGATGGTGCAGAGGTTGGTAGTGTCTATACTGGCCCGATTACTAAAATAACCCAGTTTGGCCTTTTTGTTAAAATGGGCGTTAATACCGAAGGTTTAGTTCATATCAGTGAGATAGTTGATTATCACATTAAAGATCTAAATACGATGTTTAATGTTGGCGAAGAAGTAACCGTTAAAGTTGTTAGTCTAGAACGTGGAGGAAAAATTCGTTTGAGTATCAAAGCATTGAAAAATAATGAAAATCAAAAAAACTTGGATAATCAAGAAAGCGAAAAATTTGCTAATAATAAGACTGCAGCCAACGGAAGTATAGACTCTAATGAAGATAGAATGGCAACACAAAAGGAAGGTGAAAGAAGTGATAATGATGAATTAGAAAAACATAAAAGTGGATCAAGGCGTTATAAAATGATAAAAAACAGTGATAGCAATTACAAAAAAGGATATAACTCCGAAGGAAATCGCGAACGGAGCAACAAATTTGATAATCAATCAAATAATTCAACGACTCAGGATGGACGTGATTCATATAATGATGAAAATGAAACTGAATCACCTAAGAAACCTAGATTCTTCTAGTTCTAGATTTTGGTTGCTATAAAACTAACAATAGGTAGTGAAATGAGTAATAGCCGAACAAAAAATGTTGCTGCATTAGAGCAGCAACATTTGGTTGAAATTAGTGATAGATCTTTTGTTGCAATCAATAGTTCAAAGCAACAAGAAGGCAAGTCTAGTGTCAAAATTGCTAATAACCTACCAATGGTAATAATAGCTGGCCCGTGTCAGTTAGAATCAAGAGAGCATGCTTTCGAAATGGCGGATGCTATTAGTACAATAACCAAAAGTTTAAATATTCCTTTGATATTTAAAACTTCGTTTGATAAAGCCAATCGAACATCTTTAGAAGGAAAAAGAGGGATTGGAATGGAAGCAAGTCTCCAAATTTTTGCTGATATACGTGCTAAATTTGGCTGCCCAATTTTAACTGATATCCATGAAGCATCACAAGCATCAGTTCTCGCAGAAGTTGTCGATGTGATGCAAATACCAGCTTTTCTATGTCGCCAAACTGATTTATTAATTGCTGCAGCAAAAGCATCGAGCAAAACTGGCGTTACTATTAATGTAAAAAAAGGTCAGTTTTTAGCTCCTTGGGATATGAAAAATGTTGTAGATAAGCTAGAAAAAAGTGGGAGCAAAAAGATTTTACTAACAGAACGTGGGGTTACTTTTGGCTATAATACTTTAGTTAATGATATGAGAGCGTTACCAATCATGCGTCAAACTGGATATCCTATAGTTTTTGATGCGACTCATTCGGTGCAACAACCAGGAGGAATGGGCGGTCAAAGTGGAGGAGAACGAATTTATATTGAGCCATTAGCTTGTGCCGCTGTTGCAGTTGGAGTAGCGGCAGTGTTTATTGAAACGCACCAAGATCCGGACCAGGCTCCAAGCGATGGGTCATCTATGCTGCCGTTGGTAAATTTAAAGCAACTGTTGTGTAAGCTACAAAAAATAGATTCTTTAATTAAATCTTTTAGCTAGATTTTGATTTCTAGTTTGAAGAATAAAGATAAAAATTTTGCTATAAGCAAAGGCAAAATCATAAATAAACAGGTTACGGCCTTATTTTATGCTGTGTTGATGATAGGCTAGATGTTAAAATAGTGTTATAGCATGTGTAATAGACTAGTCGAAAAGCCAGTATTGAATCAAGATTTAAATTATAAAGAATGCAAAAGAGTTGCTTGCGAAATTAAAGCTAAGAACAATTGGAGAAAAAATAATTCATAAAATGACAAATTTAGAAAATATCAAACAAAGCATTCCTGACAAACGATAATAGTTTAAATTTAAAAATCTTAAATTTATTGTGAACTATAGTTGAGAACAAATTTATACAAGTTTATAGAACGTAGATTCTGCAGCAAGAGAAATCAATCTAAGATAGAATAGGCAAATGTAGCCATTGTTAATCTAACTAAAATTACTATAAATTAGCTATGAAAGCTAAGGTTGATTATTGTAATCATATCAATTTTTTTCTAAAATGACATAAGCAATTGCAAATTCTTTTTCATCGCTAATCGATAAATGAGCGTTGAGATTTTCTAGTAAAGCTGTTTGGTTAGTGAAAAAAGGTTTTCCCTTTGCATCATTATCGATTTCAATATCTTGAAAACTCAAATATTTACCTATTCCGCAGCCATGAGCTTTGGCATATGCTTCTTTGGCAGCGAAGCGTTTGGCGATGAATTGAGCAAGGGAAAAGATTTGCGACTGGTTGAGAGTATTAATTTGATTTACCGTACCATAGCTTTTTAAGGAATGCTTTGCTGTTTCTAATATATTCAACGATATGATTTCATTAGGAGTACAAATACGCTGAAGTAAGCGATATCCATTATTTTGTACTATTTTTAGTATACGTTTTATAGCGACAATATCGCATCCAATACTTAATATCATCTTAACATAATTCAATCTAAGTCAATTTAGTTTTAGATCATAATCTTTTTGGGTGATAAAGCTAGAGATATAAAAAAATTTTTATAATGGCATCTTTAGTCGGGTTTTCAGCTTAAATACATTGCGTAAAGAGCAAAAAATTTTAATTAGTGCTGGAGGGAATCAAGAGTTTACATTATTCACTTTTTGTATCGAGCTTCATTATTTTGCTGTACTTATCATAAAATTCTTTAGAGTTAGTAATTATATATCCATCAGGAGTAATTTCATTTTGTTTACCCATTTTAATCCCGTTAGGTTTGAGTAGTAGGGTTGTATAATATTTTTTTAGATTTATGCTGTCTATATTATAAAATGCGGACCATTCTCTCATTTTTTGGCTTTTCTTGAGATATTGATCGTAGTTATTATAAACGTTTAGCATAGCTTTAGCTAAGTCTGCAACATGACAGTCGTAATATTCACCTATTGGAACTGAAGAACTGAAGGCAAAAATACCAGGCTCTACTATTTCGCTTTTAACAACTTCTGTTAAACCAGATTTTGCTATCGTTGATTGACCTGTATTATTGGTTACAATAGTTGGTATTCCTTGAGCCATTGTTTGTCTTGGGATGATAGAAAATCCTTCGCTTTTTGATGGGCTAACGTAGCAATCTGAATCTGAAATCATTTTTCTATATTCAGTTTCGCTCAGTGATTTAAGCTGATACTCTATATTAGCATTTGGATATTTTGCTATTACAGATTTTAGTTTTTGAATTGCTTCATGATTTCCATTTCTGCTATTGATTAGAAGCTTGACATCTTTGCGATCACCGAAAGCTTGAACATAAGCTTCAACCAATTTGACTAGATTTTTTCTTTCTATAGTTGAAGAAAGATTACTAAAAATAAAAACATCATTTCGTTTGGTTTTTATTGGGGCATTTAAAAAATATGTTATATCTATTTGCAAAGGCAAAACAAAAGTAGGTTTGGTGACGCCGGAATTTTTATAGACCTCAACTAAAAAATTATCTGGTAGTATAGCTAGGTCAAAATTCTGATTGATCATTGTTACCCAAGAATCCATAATTTTACTCGATTCAAACATTGTATAAGCAGCGATTAAATGTTTATCTCGGTTAATTGGTGAAAATTTCATAAATTTTTTATGAAATAGTTGTGTTAGGTCATGTGTTTCACCATTTACCGGGAGTACAGCTTCATACATAACCATATTGCCAAATTTTACTAACGGGTTTGTAACTTCTATTATTTCAGTCAGAGTTAGGTCTTTAAGTGAATGGATACTTGAGCTAACTAAATTAATTTTATTATCTTTTGTATCAAGCATCCGGTAGTGGTCTATTATTTGTCTACCAATCCCATCAGCATATTGAGTTTTACCTATTATTGTAAGCTGATAAGTACGGTAATATTGTACGCTCCAGATAATAGCTAGGCATATTAGAAAAGACATAGCGAAAAGCAAACTTGCTTTCAGTTTTTGCAACATCAAAATATATTTATTTTTAGTTCATAATGGCAGATATATAATTGGATTATGATCTTCATGTCAAGATCATTTTGTGCAATAGACAGCAAAATAATATAGACCAGTGGATATAGGCCAGTGGTGATATATTTTGATAATTCTAAAGCGTTATAGAACGATAAATCAATATACTAATTGCATAATTTCACTTTACTTTAATATCAAAATAATTAACATAATTTGTGTTACTTTTATATTAACAAATTAATGTTAAATTTTATGAACCCACAACTCACCGACAAAAATAATCAAGCTACTATAATCGTAGCGAAAGAATGCTATACAAGTTTACAAACAGCTCCGAATCTAAAATTTTTTCAGGAAAAGCTGATAGAAATTAAGGAGTTATGTTTACCCACAGAACAACTCAAAAACTATACAGACTATCATATGCAGATTCGTGAAAAATTCGATTCGCTTTTAACTCGATCAATAGAAGAATCAACAAATATAAAACTAAATTCATCTAAAACGAGTGTTGTGACTGAGTTGCTTTCTTATGCTATGTCAGATAGCGAAAGAGATCCAATATCCGCTGAATTAAAAGAATTTATCAAAACAGCAATTAAGCATGCATCAATCTTTGGATTGCATGAAAAATTATATCCGAGTAATATTTTAAGCTTAAATTTAGTACTATATGTATTGTCTTTGGATGAAAAAGATAGTCGCAAAAAATTAGTTACAGAAATGGCTAAGGGCTTTACCCCTAAACACATTTTTGGAGTTCTTTGTTCTGTCCAAAGTTTCTGCAACTATATTAAAGCTGCAGAGACACCTGTGGGGCAATATACTCCTTCTAAAGAAGTTGCAGATAAATTTAAAGCAACTGTGGCAAATTTAATCCAATCTCTCCTTGTTCAAGAAAAAATTACAAAAGGAACTGATGCATATAAATATCTATTCGAACAGTTAATTAACCGTTATGAATTTCTTATGCATAATTTTGATTTAGAAGCAAAAAAAGCTTTGAGTAATTTGGCTAAAGGTGGCAAATATGCGGCGACTGTTAAAGAAATAGCGAACGATAAAGAGGTGGAGGTAAAAAAAGCAGAGCCAGAGCCAGAGCTAAAACCAGTGATCCCGCAACAACCTCAGCAAAGCTTTCCAGCTCCAACTAATCAATCGCAAATCAAGCAACAACCTCAAAACAAATTTGTGTCGTTTTTTAGCTCGGAAAAATATCGCAACAACTATATCTTAGCATTGCTAGGTGGTAGCACTATATTTTTTGCATTAGTAGGCATGAACAAATTAGCTATAGCTTCTGGTATAATATTACTTTCATGTTTTATGCTCCGAAATGTTGCACGCTTTAAAAGCCCTAGTAAAAACCAAAATTTACTGACAAGCCAAACTTCGCAAACATTTGGGCAAAAAATTCAGCCAAGTGGTAATCCACAGCTACAACGCTAAGTAGTCAAGTATTGCTCTATAAATATTGGTATTGTAGTCATTAGAATTGATTGTAGAGATTTTGATTTGAAAATTGATAGCTTAGGCTAGGCAATAATTAGCCTGAGCTATTTCAATCCATTCTAATCTTACCTGCTGGATTTGCTCTTAGTTTGTGATGGCTGCCTTAAAAGAAAATATATATGTTATTTTAAACTTTTTTGCTAATAGCTACTTCCTGCTTTTTTGAATTTATGTTAACTTGTCAAAGTATATTATAAATGAGAAAATTTATGAATAGCAAAAATACAAACATGACAGTAAAAGTTGAATCTCAAATTTCTTCTATGGATAGCGATAGCTTAGTGTCGTTCAATCAAGATCAGGCTGTGGCAAATAACCCTAAAAATATTGCCTTGCTCCCAGATGATCGACCGATCCAAAAAGCTATGCAAGAAGCAAAGGAAAAAGGATTCGTAATAGCAAAATTTGACCAGCTAGTTTCTTGGGCAAGAAGCGGCTCTCTTTGGCCAATGACTTTTGGACTTGCTTGTTGTGCAGTTGAAATGATGCAGGCTGCGGCAAGTCGCTATGATATGGATCGATTTGGAATGTTGTTTCGACCAAGCCCTCGACAGTCTGATGTGATTATCGTCGCTGGTACCTTGACTAATAAAATGGCAGCAGCTTTGCGATTGGTATATGACCAAATGCCAGAGCCGCGATGGGTTGTTTCAATGGGTAGCTGTGCTAATGGTGGGGGATATTATCACTATTCTTATTCTGTTGTTAGGGGTTGTGATCGAATTGTTCCGGTTGATGTATATGTTCCGGGTTGTCCACCAACCGCAGAAGCGTTGCTCGACGGACTGTTATTGCTGCAGAAAAAGATCAGAAAACATAGTTGTAGTTGAAACAAATTGGCAAAACCTTGCGCTATGTTGGTGAATTTATGATTAATTTAAAGCTAATATTACAACTAGTGAGTAAAGTTGTAATTAAAGCAGTGTAAGTTAATAGATTATTTTTTTTTGGTCCATTTCTTAATATAATAGGCTTTGAAATTATATGTGAGTATTTTTTTATCTTCGCCAAAACCATTACGAAAATTATTTGAGACGTTAATATAGAATGGTTTTAGATTGAGCTCCATATTTTGTTTTTTTGTGATAGTTCTGGCTGTATAATGAGTGGCAAAAAACATTTGTTTGCCTAAAAATATAACAGCTTTCACTGGAGTTAGGAGAAAATATATAAGATTTCCAATCCATAAATTAAAACATGATTTTTTTCTACCTATATTGTCGTTCATATTATAACCTCAATCAGTATAAAAAGTTAGTATTTTAACTAAAAATTGATTAATGGGCTTTAGCTTTTTCTTATATAGAAAAGTATACACAAGATTGCATTATTATGCAAGAACAATGGTGTATGTTTATTGTTAGTTTGCAAGTTATTAAATCTAAGTGATATATTTTCCTAGCTTTATATGATAACTTAGGCAATAAAAATTAGTATAATCTGAAAAGATTGAATGTTATTACTATCACAATTTGTTTTGTGATTATTGTGTTGCTGGTGGAATCAGCGCATTAATTTCAGGTATTTGGAGAGATCGCATAAATGCTCTCATTTCCTGCCTTGCAGCTAGAACTGAGGCTGATATTTTGATATTGCTTCCAGAAATAGTTGAGTCATATAGAGTTAAACCAGACAAGAAAAGTTCTTTAAATATTACTCTGTCACCAAAACCTGGCGCAATTCTAAAGCCAAGTCTTTTTGCAAGCTTAGATAATGCTAGTTCAATATTGCGTTTATTTAATGCATCAAGGGTTGATAATCTATTACGGACAACGATCCAATCTATTTCTGCTTTATCTCTAGAAGCTCGTCTTAATTTTTGTTCAAACAGCATAGCACTATAAACTCCTGGGGTAATCATATCAAAATCATCAAGGCGGATATGGCCTACAAGATCTATATCGAGAAAACTATCATTGACCGGTGTGATTACCTTGTCAGCATAGGAATGTGCTAATTTACTGATTTCAGAATGGCTTCCTGGAGTGTCAATTACTACGAAATCATATCCACCCAAATCTTCTAAGAAGCTCATCAATCTCTTTTCCAAAAAGTTTGCTGGTTTTGTAGATTGATCACGTTCGATGTCAGACATCTTAAAATGCTCTGGTACCATTAAGGTTATATTATTACGAGCGGCAGTTCGTTGTCTATTTTCTAGATAGCGAGTTAATGATTGTTGATAGCTATCTAGGTCAAGTGATGCGACATAGAAGCCTAGTTTCAACAGGCCAACAATAAGATGTACTGCGCTAGTTGTTTTACCTGAGCCACCTTTTTCATTCCCAAATAGAATTATTTTTGACATGAATATATACAATTTTTACCGATAAGTTGTTGAGCAGCTTCAGAAATTGAATTGTAGCAGCTGTCATAATATAGCTATCGGTAATTAAAAATGCAACATAGTTTATAATATTTTCATTAAAATCAAGAAATTAATTAAACTGATTTTGTGAAAGATATATTGTTGAATTGTATAATGCTAGGAACATAAATATAACGATGATGGATCGTTATAAATTAAATGTAACTATAGTTGCATTTCCCTTGTCCGATCGATTTTCTACTGATGCAATTGCATCTTGGGCTTTAGTGAAGCTATATTCATTATATTGAATCATGAGATTGTTAGATATTAAACCTTCAAATGCATCAATAGCAGTTAAGATTATTTCTTCCCTTGTATCTTTATAGTGGAACAAATTTGGCACGGTATAAAACAACGATTTGCTTTGTAATAAAGACAGAGGTATGCTGCTAATTTTATTACCTGTTGTATTGCCATAGCTTACAATAATACATCCTGGTTTTGCAGCGGAAACAGTTTTTTCTATCACGGATTTACCTATGCAATCGTAGGTTATATGAACGCCACCATCAGTTTCTTTGTATGCATTATCCCCCCAATTTGGATCGTTTAAATCAAGTAATAAATCGAATAATCCAGCTTCTATCATATTTTTTTCTTGGATAATTGGCAGAGTGCCAATTATTTTTGTTGCCTTTCTAAGATGGCAATATTGCGCTAGGATTTTGCTTTGGGGACGTGAGGCATCGTGGATGAGAACCATAATTTTTGGTCTGACAATGAAGAGTCTGGTGCTGAAAGCATGAGCTATGCAAGCTTTGTAAAATAAGGCGGCGGCTGTTTCTAGAGTTACTTTAGATGGAACTCCAACAACGAATAAATCTTTTACTACACAATGAGTTGCTAAGGCACCTGGTTGTTTTCTAATGTATGCTACTTTATCACCAGGCGTAAAGTTTCTTACATTTTCCCCTACTGACTCAATAACGCCAGCTCCACAATGCCCAATGGTATCTGGTCCGTTTGGATCATTTTTAGCAATAATATCTAGATCTTCAATTGATACAGCTGAATTTTTTATTAGTAATTCATCGGGTTGCAGAGAAGGTAAATTGGTTTCAATCTCACTAAGAGTCGCACCATTATTACTCCGAAGTATTTTTATTATTTTTTGCATAGTTTTTTATTGCTACCATTATAATTACAGGGTACATATAAATTGATACAGATGCAACTAATATACTTAATTAAATATATTAGCTCAAATCGCAACATCAAAACTACCAAATCCAAAAAAGTTAATCATGTCCAATAATTCCGTGACAACGCAGAGTAAGAGCCTCAATAATCAAAAGAAAAGTCTTTTTTGGAGCATGGTTATTATAGGCATATTCATGATTGCAGAGTTTGTAGGTGGCATCTGGTCAGGGTCATTAGCGTTATTAGCAGATTCAGGGCATATGTTGAGTGATTTTATGGCATTGATGTTTTCATGGCTAGCTCAACGCTATGCTGATAAGCCGGCTGATAAAAGGCGTTCTTATGGTTATGGTAGATTGCAGATAATGTCTACTTTTTGCAACAGTATTATGTTATTCATGATCGCTGCGATGGTTTCAGTTGAAGCCTTACATAGATTTGTCAAACCAGAGAATGAAATAAAGTATGATATTATGTTTTTTGTCGCGCTGATGGGTTTATTTGCTAATATTGGTGTTTTTCTTTTGCTAAATCGTAATAAAAATAAAAGTTTGAATATCAGGAGCGCAATTTTGCATGTAATTGGGGATATATTCGGTTCGGTTGCAGCAATAGTCGCTGCAGTAATTATATACTATACTGGTATGGTAATTTTTGATCCGATACTTTCGGTTGTGGTTACTTTGATTATACTATATACGGCTTGGTGTTTACTACGTGATTCCTCACATATTCTACTTGAAGGTGCGCCACCAAATATCAATGAAGATAGCATATCCAAAGTTTTGGTTGGTGAATTTGGAATTACTGGGGTTCATCATGTTCACATGTGGTCATTATATGAACACTATAATCTTGCAACTTTTCATATGGTAGTGCAACAACATGTCGATATACCAAAAGTTTTGCTTGAAGCAAAACAAAAGCTTTTCAAAAAACTTAAAGTTAAACATGCCACTATTGAAGTCGAATTTGAGGGAAGCTTGTGTTCTGATGATGGTCAGCATCTTCATCTATAATTCATTAAATGAACTGCTTTGGGTTTTATTTTATAAATCTGTTGAGAAGTTTTGTTGATCTTTTGAACGTTCTAAAAAACAAGCATCGCCATAACTAAAAAAGCGCCACTTCATCTTTATTGCGTTGTTATATACTTGTTGCATTGTGTTGTAACCAGCAAAGGCGCAAACAAGAATAAATAAAGTGCTTTTTGGTAAATGGAAATTAGTGATTAAGCAATTAGCTATCTTAAAATTGTATGGTGGTTTGATAAAAATATTAGTGCTTTTTGTTATGCCTCTATCGTTTCTATTAATTATAATATCATCAGCTACACTTTCTAAAGCACGCAATGTTGTAGTGCCGACTGCAATCACTCGGCCTTTGGTTTTGATGGTATGAACAATTGCATCACAAACAGATTTTGGAATATAAACATTTTCACTATGCATTACATGTTCTTCTAGATTTGTTGTGCGGATTGGTAGAAATGTGCCACCACCGACGTGTAATGTAATGAACTCCATTCTGATATTATTTTGTTGTAATTTTTTAAGCAAATCTTCGGTAAAATGCAACCCTGCAGTTGGTGCTGCAACCGAGCCAGGATTTTTAGCATATACGGTTTGATAATTGTTCGAATCTTCTTCTGTAACTTGACGTTTAATATAAGGTGGCAAAGGCATTTGACCAAAATTTTGCAGTAGCTGATAAAACCTATCAGCTGAATAATCAAACGATACCGACCAAATGATGCTGTCTGCACTAGATTTTGGGTCACAGTTAGAATTTTGAACATGCCCGACAAATTCGTCAGAAATATAAAGCAATGCTTTATCATAAAGGTATTTGGATGGTTTTGCTAATATTAGCCACACTTGCTTTTTGTCGTCTGATTCTATGCATTGAATCAGATTGAATTTTATTTGGATATTTTCAGATTTTGATTGTACTCGCTGTTTGGAATTATTTAATTCGTCTAAGTCCGGTGCCAAAAGAGTTGCACTTATTGCTGCTGGTATTACTTTGCTTTCGTTAAAGATTAAAAGGTCATTAGGTTGAAGTAATTCCAATAACTGATTAAACTTATAGGTTGAAAATTCTTTTTTTCCTTCTTTAACATTCGGCCCCACATACATCAAATTAGAGTCGTCCCTTGGGTTTATTGGTTGAGTTGCAATCAAATCTTTTGGCAGGTTGAAATTAAAATCATCCAACTCATATTTTATTGCCATATTGATTTATACATATGATACTGACAGGAGATCATAGTATTTCAGACCCTTAGGTGTCGAAACCTCTATTTCATCGCCGGCACATTTTCCTAGAGCTGCCTGTGCGAGGGGTGAAAATATTGATATATTGCCGTTTGCTGAGTTAGCTTCGTAGTCGCTAACAATTTGATACGTAAATTTTTCGTCTTTATCTGAATCGACTAAGGAAATAGTTGCACCAAACTGAACGATATTAGTTTTAATATCTTTAATATCAATGATTTCAGCGTGTAAAATCTTAGTGTTAAAATCGGCAATCCTTGCCTCAATCATTCCTTGCTTTTCTTTAGCTGAACTATATTCGGCATTTTCAGATAAATCACCATGGCTGCGTGCTTCAGCAATAGCAGTGACTATCGCTGGTCTTTCAACGCTTGTTAGATGATGTAGCTCTGCTTTCATTTTTTCATAACCGGAAGAGGTAATTGGAAATTTTTCCATTTTTTTGTGTTTGTATAATAGGTTATTATTGCCGTAAATGAATAATATATAATACGGCAAATGTCAAGAAAAGTCTTGCTGCAATTGAAAAAATTGTAGTATTAACATTAAGAGAAAAAAATAAATTTTGGATAGGTACTTGATATTTTACTTTTTGGACATATGTATTAGTAGTTAATAAATTTGCAGCTTATAAAATTTTTTTATAAACAACCAACCAAAATACAAATCAATGAGCAAAGAAGATTATTATAAAACTCTTGGGACCTCTAAAAGTGCTAGTAGTGACGAGCTGAAGAAGGCTTATCGAAAACTTGCCATGAAGTATCACCCTGATCGCAACAAAGGAGATCCTAGTGCTGAAAAAAAGTTTAAAGAGATAAATGAGGCATATGAAGTTCTCAAAGACGACCAAAAAAGAGCAGCTTATGATAGGTATGGCCATGGCGCTTTCGATGGATCTGGAGGTAGTGGTTATAGTCAAAATACAGGCGGATTTGGTGGATTTCAACAACAAAGTGGTAATTTTCAAGATTTTTCTGATATTTTTGGGGGAATATTTGACGATATAATGGGTGGTGGCAGAGCAAAACAAAGGCAGCAGCCTGAAGATTTGCGTGGATCTGATTTGCGTTATAATTTGAATATTACACTAGAAGAAGCATCTAAAGGTAAGCAGCATACAATTAAATATTCGGCTGCTACGAGTTGTTCTAAATGTAGTGGTACTGGGAGTAAAAACCCGAGCGGGGTTATCAAATGCTCAACTTGTGGTGGTAGTGGTGCAATACGTATGCAGCAAGGGTTTTTCATTATGGAACAGACTTGCCATTCTTGTAGTGGCTCGGGTCAAATGATTAAAGATCCTTGTTCATACTGTCGTGGTGAAGGTGCTGTGACAGAGCAAAAAACTGTTTCTATTGATATTCCTGCTGGTATAGAAAGTGAATCACAAATCAAACTTAGCGGCAAAGGTGAAGCTGGTAGAAGAGGTAGTAGGGCCGGAGATTTATATATCTTCGTCACCATTCAAAAGCACGATTTCTATACCCGTAAAGGAAATGATTTGCACTGTCAGGTGCCAATCAAAATGACTGTTGCAGCTCTTGGTGGTAGTATTGATATTCCGGGACTTGACCAAACGATGATTAAACTCAATGTTCCAGCAGGAACTCAAAATGGTTCAAAGCTAAGACTCAAAGGCAAAGGCATGCCAATAATACGATCGGAAGAAATAGGCGATTTATTTGTCCATATTAAAGTTGAGACTCCAATAAAACTAACTGCTAAACAAAAAGCTTTGCTTGAACAATTCGATGCTGAGAATGAACATGGATCTAATCCAGATAGCGATGGCTTTATAAATAAAATGAAAAATCTTTGGTCGGATATGACAAAATGAATTTCGCATCTTTTAAAAAATCTATGAATTGGGACGATGGCCATATACCAATATGGTTCATGCGTCAAGCTGGTCGCTATTTGCCTGAATATCGCTATGTACGTGCTAAATTTCCCTCGTTCATAGATTTCTGTTTAACATCTGACGTTGCAACAGAAATTACGTTACAACCTTTGAATCGATTCGATTTGGATGCTGCAATAATTTTTGCGGACATTTTAATTCTACCTTACGCAATGGGTGTGAAGGTAGAATTCGTAGAAGGCAAAGGTCCGATACTAGATAAATTTATGGTTGATTATTCTTTGGAAGATTTTTTAAATTATCCTTTAAACATTGAAGTTATTAGTAAAATAGCTGCTACAGTTCGGAAGACTAAAAATCGCCTTGATGATTTGAATATAAAAAACAAAGCAACTTCTAACAAAAAGGCTTTAATAGGTTTTGCTGGTGGTCCTTGGACTGTATTTTGTTATATGGTTGAAGGCAGTGGTAGTGGTGGAAAATTTCATAATGTTCGTCGATTACTTTATGAAAATCGTGATGCGGCGATCAGAGCGATTGATCACTTAACCAATGCAACAATTATCTATCTTTTAGAACAAATTAAAAGCGGGGCTGATATTATCAAAATATTTGAATCTTGGGCTAGTGTTTGTCCTAGTTCATTATTTGATGATTTAGTTATCAAGCCAACATCTAAAATCGTCAATGCGATTAAATCGCAATACCCTAATGTTCCAATTATTGGTTTTCCAAAATCATGCGGTATTAAATATGTTGATTATGCAACTAAAAGTTCCGTTGATGTGATTGCCTTGGATGAGCAACTTGATTTACATAACAAAAATTTCATTAATTTGCTTAAAAATCACTGTGCTTTACAAGGTAATTTAGATAATATATTATTAACAGCTAGGAACGTAGATCAACAAATCATCAGTGCAACCAAGGATATTTTATCAACATTGTATCAAAACAATCCTAATGGATTTATATTCAACGCAGGCCATGGATTACTTCCTGAAACAAATATAGACAATATAATATTAGTGATAGAAACTATTCGTAAATATCAAAAGCAGTTGGAGATAAAAAAATGGGAGCAATAAAAAAAGATTCATCGCTGCGCAAAAGCGAAAAAGAGATTGCTGCAAAAGATCAGTCTCAAACGGTTTTGAATCAGACTGTTCCCCACAACGCTGAGGCGGAACAGGAAATTTTAGGAGCGATTCTGAGTAATAACGAGATGATAAACAGAGTTGGAGATTTTTTGCTTGCGGAGCATTTCTTGATTCCAATGCATCAAAAGATTTATGCTGCGATTCAAAAGATAATAGAACGTGGTTATGCTGCTACTCCTATCACAATCAAGACTTTTCTTGAGAATGATCCGGCATTTAAAGAAGCGAACACAACAAGCTATGAATATCTTCTGCAATTAGTAACCAGATCACAATTGGTTACCGACGTTTTATCATTAGCAAAAGCTATTCACGAACATTTCATCCGTCGTCAGTTAATAACTATAGGACAAGATGTAGTTATTGAAGCACAGCAGTATGATAGAATAGATATTAGTGCCCAAAATTGTCTTGAGCGAGCAGAGCATAAGTTATTTCAACTGGCAACTCAAGGAAATAGCGATGCTAATCTGGTTAGTATGAAAGGAGCAGTGAAGCAAAGTTTGCAAATGATTAACAAGGCTCGAGCTAATCAAAAAGCAATTACAGGGATTACTACAGGTTTTGCTGACATGGATCATATGACTGGAGGGTTGCAGAATTCAGATCTTATGATTATTGCTGCTCGTCCTTCGATGGGTAAAACTGCTTTTGCAACAAATATAGCATTAAATGCAGCAAAGGCTTTTCAAAATGAGATGCTACAAGTTGCTGGTAGCAAAGAGGGGTCAGTTGTAATTTTTTCCCTTGAGATGTCGTCGGAACAGTTGGCCAATAGATTGCTTGCAATGCAAACTGGTATAGATAGTAATAGATTAAGGATGGGGCAAATCAATAGTGATGAATTCGCAATGTTGTCGCGCGAAGTTAATGAATTAAGTGGAATGCCACTACTTATTGATGATTCTGCTGCACCTACTATATCTGCTATTAGAACCAGGGCTAGAAGATTAAAGCGCCAACATAATCTTGGCCTTATTGTAATAGATTATCTACAGCTAATTCGAGGTAGTGCATCACTAAACTATAACAGTAGGGTGCAGGAGATAGGTGAAATTTCACAAGGGTTAAAAGCTTTGGCTAAAGAATTGAATATTCCGGTCATAGCCTTATCTCAATTATCTAGGGCATTAGAAAATCGAGAAGATAAAAGGCCACAGCTTTCAGATTTAAGGGAAAGCGGAAATATAGAACAGGATGCTGATATTGTTATGTTTATATATCGTGAAGAATATTATTTAGATCGAAAAATACCAACTGACCATGAGAATAATTTAGATTGGCAAACAAAAATGAATAATGCTAGAAATATTGCTGAAATTATTATATCTAAGCATAGAAATGGCCCAATTGGATCTTTTAAGCTACACTTTAATGGCCATACGACTGCATTTAATAATTTGAAGTGATGTGTTGATCAGTTGGCGAAATTGGCAATAAAGAAAACTGTATAAATCATAAAAGTCACATTCTATATGGAAAACATAGCAAATTCATTTTTATTATGCTATGTTTTAAAATGTTGCATAAAAACTTTAATTACTTCTATTAAGTATTACGAATATGTCTATCAAAACTATTAGAATACATTTTATTGGACAAGATGAAAAAAAAGCTTCTTTTGATGCACCAGTAGGTTTGTCGCTATTAGAAGTTGCGCATAAACATGCTGTAGAAATAGAAGGGGCTTGTGGTGGCGCTCTTGCTTGCTCCACTTGCCATGTTATTGTTGAAGATAATTTTTTTGATAAAATACCAGAAGCTAGTACAGAAGAAGAAGATATGCTAGATCTCGCTTTTGGTTTGACTCGTACCTCTCGCTTGTCATGCCAGATAATTCTGACTCAAGATCTTGATGGGTTGACTGTTCGTTTACCAAATGCTACTAGGAATGTGTTGCTAAACTAGAATTTTAAATTAATTAAAATTAAATTACTTAACGATTAACAGAATGGGTGCAGAATTATCAATAGTTTGGTTTAGGCAAGATCTTCGTATTTCAGATCATTCACCAATTGTAGAAGCTGCAAAGATAGGTCAAATAATTCCAATTTATGTTTTTGATGATTGCGCTGATCAGTCATTTAAAATTGGTGCAGTTAGTAAAGTTTGGTTGCATCAGTCGTTGCAAAAATTGGATCAATCTTTGGGGGGTAATTTAAATTTATATCCGGGAAATACTCCCGATGTTTTGAAATCACTGATAAAAAGATATAATATCACCAATGTTTTTTGTAATACTTGCTATGAGCCGTGGCACTTAAAACAAGAGCGAGATATAAAAAGAATTTGCACTGAACTATCAGTTAATTTTCAATCGTTTAATGATAACTATTTATGGCTTCCTGATGCAATCCTTAAAGATGATGGCAGTTATTACAAAGTATTTACCGCGTATAAAAATAAATCGACGCTTGTACCTTCGCGCCAAGTTGTTTTGAAGCAATCCAATCCTGTTTTTTTAAAAGACAATAATAATCAGTTCCAAATCTCATCTTTGGATTTAATACCTAAACATTCTTGGTATCAAACTATAGAACAATCTTGGGAGATAGGGGAGGAAATTGCAAAAAAAAGACTAGAAACTTTTATAGAAAATAATCTTGGTGGATACAAAGAAAATCGTAATTATCCTAGCAAAAATGGAATATCAAAATTATCTCCTCACTTACATTTCGGAGAAATCTCGCCGGCCCAGGTTATAGATGCTGTAAAACAGCAAGGTGTTCTCTATGCTGGTACTAATGATATTGAGCATTTCATTAGTGAGGTTATTTGGCGTGAGTTTTCTTGTTATTTGCTATATCATTTTTCTTTATTACATGAAAAAAATTTCAATGGTAAGTTTAATGATTTTGGTTGGGAAGATAATGATAAGTTTTTGAAACTATGGCAAAAAGGAAAAACTGGCTATCCGTTGGTTGATGCTGGGATGAGGGAGTTATGGCAAACTGGTTTTATGCATAATAGAGTTAGAATGGTTGTTGCTTCCTTTTTAGTGAAAAATTTGAATATACATTGGAAACATGGGAGAGATTGGTTTTGGGATTGTCTTGTTGACGCTGATCTTGCTAATAATAGTGCCAGTTGGCAGTGGGTTGCTGGAAGTGGTGCTGATGCTGCCCCCTATTTCCGTATTTTTAACCCAATGACGCAAGGAGAGAAATTTGATTCAGAGGGCGAATATACAAAAAAATTTGTGCCGGAATTGAAAAATTTGCAACCAAAATATCTTTTCAAACCTTGGGAAGCTCCTAATAGCGTTTTAAGGGATGCTGGGGTTATATTAGGAGAAAATTATCCTCATCCTATTGTGAACTTTAATCTTTCTA
>CALKVD010000127.1 GCA_937996615.1 uncultured Rickettsiales bacterium
GTCGAATTTAGCTTTGTATTTGGTTGCATATTCGCTTGTAAAAAGTTGTAATGCGTCGTCTAGAGGGCGTGTTGCTCCGGCTTCCCTTAATGTAACCGCTGCTCTGATTCTTTTTCCTTTGTTCTTACTCATATCAATAACTCTTAACTTAATACTGTTTTTATATTTAAATTATATTTTTATACTGTCTTTTTATTCTTTTTATAATTTTTCTTTATCTAACTTATTTTTTGCAATTTTTATTGCGTTTTTTAATTTGCGCTATTGTTTCTCCGGATTGAATTTTGTTTGGTTATTTACTTTTTATTATTTCCTGATTCAATATTCTATCGTGATAACTTAAGCGGGATTAGTGACTATAAACTCTAATCACTATCTCCAACAACCTCGAACCCCATCGATCTGGCAGTTCCTTTTACGCATTTTATAGCCGAATCTAAACTAATTTTCATTTCATCTTTTTTCATTTCAGCAACTTTGCGAATAACATCGATACTAACACTTGGTCCTTTTTCTCTGCCTGCGTTAGATAGCCCTTTGGATATTCCTGAATGTTTGCAGATTAAGTATGATACCGGGGGTAGTTTAATTATGAAATCAAAGGTTTTGTCGGCATAAGCTGTGATTAAAACCGGGATTGGTGTTCCGGGTTCCATCTCTTTAGTCCGTTCGTTGAACTGCTTAATAAATTCGGGTATGCTAACTTGCTTTTGCGCCAAAGCTGGGCCGATCGGAGGGGCAGGGGTTGCCTTACCTACTGATATTTGTAAGTTGATAGTACCGGCGATTTTTTTGGTATTCTTTTTTTTTGCTGTTGGTGTGCTCATATAAAACTCAATTTATTCTACTTAATTATTTATTTTAAAACTCGTCATAATTATATCATAACAAAATTGTATTTTAGTCAACAATTCTATGCATTTGGTCAAAATTTAATGACATTGAGGTTTCGCGGCCAAAAATCGAAACTGAAACTTGAGCGACTTTGCGCTCATTCTCGATTTCGTTTATTATGGCTGAAAAGCCGTCGAATGGACCGTCTACAACTTTGATCATATCGCCAACATTGTAAGAATAGGTTTCGACATTGCATTTATCTTTGCTCTCTTCGCCCATTTCAAGTAGATGCTTAATTTGGGATTCGGGTACGGGCTGTGGCTTTCTTGCGTTGCCAACAAAGCCAAGAACTCCTGGTAAACCTCGGATCATCGTTTGGGTAAGATCGTTGAGTTGCATTTTGACCATTATATACCCAGGTAATAATTTTTTTTCTACTGCGACTCTTTTTCCAGCTTTCATTCCTGGGGCGAATTCAGTGGGGACAATGATCTCTGGTATCATAGATTGAATGTTGGACTTTATTATTTCAGCATTAATCGCTTCAATGACCTTGTTTTCCCTTCCTGGTATGACGTTGACTATATACCACTTATGGTTAGGTTGTTTACTAGAACTTGATAGTTCTGGAGTTGGGTTGATATTGTTGTCCATATTGTTCTTTAGCTTCCAAGTTTCATAATGAATTGCACCAAATTATAAAAGCAGTAATCGCTCAGCA
>CALKVD010000128.1 GCA_937996615.1 uncultured Rickettsiales bacterium
TTCCGATCTGTCTTGCATTCAAGTTTAAGTTTTGGTTTTTTTTAGCAAGTTGCTTTGGGCAAGAATAATAAAAATTTTATATCTAGATTTTATCATTGGTTTAGATTGATATGCGGCATAAGATCAGGTAGTTATTATGATCAGCTGATTAATAAAAGACGTTGCATAAACCATCAAATAGTATATAAAGCTTTATACAACTAATAAACACCCCTATTAAATATTTTACTCTCTACATTCAAGGAGTGAAATCTTTTCCTAAAAACAATTTGAGCATAAAAAAATGAGTGGAACTATCACTAGCAATACTTTAATTAAAGAAACGAATTATAATATAACACAAGAACAAGGTCGCGATAAGCTCTTGACTGATTTCGGACGCGAAGTTCTTAAGGATAGATATTTGCTAGAGGGAGAAGAGATTCAAGATCTTTTTGCGAGAGTTGCTTCCTATTATGCTGACAATGCTGAACATGCTCAAAGGTTATATGACTATATCAGCAAGATGTGGTTTATGCCAGCTACACCGGTTTTGAGTAATGGCGGAACAAAGCGTGGCTTGCCTATTTCTTGCTTTTTGAACGAAGTTCAGGATGATATGCACGGAATAGTTGATATTTGGACGGAAAACGTTTGGCTAGCTTCCCATGGAGGAGGAATTGGATCATATTGGGGCAACGTTAGGTCGATCGGTGAGAAAGTAAAAGGTAATGGACAAACTTCTGGTATTATACCATTTATTGGTGTTCAGGATCGTTTAACTCTTGCGGTTTCTCAAGGTAACTTGCGTCGGGGGAGTTCAGCAGTTTATTTACCAATATCTCATCCAGAAATAGAGGAATTTATTGAGATCAGAAGACCGACTGGCGGAGACCCAAATCGCAAAGCTTTGAATTTACACCATGGTGTTGTGATTACTGATGAATTTATGGTAGCTGTTGAGAATGATTTGCCTTGGGAGCTAAAAAGCCCGAAAGATGGTTCTGTGATGCATATAACAAAAGCTAGAGATTTATGGATCAGAATGCTTCTTGCTCGCGTTGAGACCGGCGAACCTTATATGCTGTTTATTGATAATGTAAATAGAATGGCGCCAGAAATATACAAAAAGCTAGATTTGAAAGTTAAAACCTCAAATCTATGCAGCGAAATAACTTTAGCTACTGGTTTAGATCATTTGCAAAAAGAACGTACAGCAGTTTGTTGTCTTTCTTCGCTCAATCTGGAAACATATGACGAATGGTCAAAGGATCCGATGTTTATAGATGATGTAATGGCATTTTTGGATAATGTCCTGCAAGATTTTATTGATAATGCTGGCCCAGAACATGCAAGAGCAGTTTATGCCGCAACTAGAGAGCGGAGTGTTGGTCTTGGGGTGATGGGCTTCCATTCTTTTATGCAAAGTAAAAATGTTCCTTTGGAATCTGTTGTTGCTTTGTCTTGGAACAAAAAAATATTTACTCATATTAAAAATCAAGTAGATCTAGCTTCAAAAAAACTAGCTGAAATTAAAGGAGCTTGTCTAGATGGAATAGACGCTGGTTTAAACGAAAGATTTGCTAATAAAATGGCGATTGCTCCCACTGCTTCGATTTCAATCATTGCTGGCAATTCTTCTCCAGGAATTGAGCCATATGCTGCTAACGTTTTTACCCAAAAAACTTTGAGTGGCTCTTTTAATGTAAGGAACAAGCATCTACGAAGTTTGCTCAAACAAAAGGGGTTTGACAATGACGAAATCTGGGCTTCGATTATGCATCATGAAGGCTCAGTTTTGCACCTTGATTTTTTGACTCAGCATGAAAAAGATGTGTTTAAAACTGCATTTGAAGTTGACCAAAAATGGTTAATTCAAATGGCTGCTGATAGAACAGAGTTTATATGCCAAGCTCAATCGCTGAACATCTTCTTGCCAGCTGATGTTCATAAACGAGATTTGCACCAAATCCATTTTATGGCATGGAAAAATGGTGTAAAAAGTTTATACTATCTTCGTTCAAAATCGCTACAACGAGCAGATCGAGTTTCGTTTGATGCATTAACTGCTGCAGAACAGCTAAAAATATCGTTGGCACCATTGGGTGGGGCTGGTGTTGGTTCAGCTGTTTCAGATGCAAACAAATATGATGAATGCCTTGCTTGTCAATAGGTTGTGTTATTTTGCTGTAATATAATAGTATTACAATACATATCCAATTTGAAATAGACAATTATATGTATTAATATATTGCCATCAACTTTTTGAATGTAAATGCACAATTTTATAATCAGCATTTTTTTCTACAATAACTTCATTCCATCCTTCAAAATAATTCAGATCGATTTTGATATCCCCGACATATGAATGGTTTATTTTAGTTAGTATAAATTCATCTATCAATCTATGCTTTAAAAAAAGGTTTGCAATTTTAGCTCCTCCTACCATAAAAACTTTTTTCTTTTGTATTGTTATATTATCTTGATCAGTTGCTATATCACTAAGACGTAGCGTAGTATATTCTGAGAGAGAGTTTACTATCTTTATTTTTTTTGCTTTTTTACTTTTGCTGAGATTAGAAAAATCTTTGCTATGTGAAAATACAATCGAGTGGCAATTATCTAAAATTGATTGTGGCATCATCATAAAAGTTTGACGGCCCATAACTAAAATCTGTTGCTTGACAAGATTTTGAAAGTGTTTGATATCATCCGGGTAATGCCATAGTAACCCACAGTTACTATGAATTTCACTACTGCCGATGACGCCGTTTGGATCTGTTGCCATAATCCCAATTGGTTTTGGCAATTTTACGGTTGATAATTCTAACAAATTGGAATTGTTTTTGTAGCTCATAAACTTCTGATTGGTAAAACAAAAATATTCAATTTAATATTTAATTCACTGTGACAATTTAGCAACTCTTGACCCATGTCTTCCTTGTTCAAAATCGGTTGTAATAAAAGTTTTGATCATTGCGACAGCGTCTTTTTTGCCCACAAACCTTGAACCCAGGACCAAAACGTTCGCGTCATTATGAGCTCTTGCAAGTCTAGCATATTCAACCGAATTACATAACGCTGCTCTTAGGTGTTTATGCCTATTTGCTGCTATGCTAATCCCTATTCCAGAGCCACATAGCAAAACGCCAAAAATTTTACGATTTGAATCTAGGTTATTACTATTTTGCTTCATATGCTGAGCCAAAAGATTAGCATAATCTGGATAGTCACAGGGAGTACTATTATGAGTTCCAAGGTCGATTAGCTGCTCGAAATTTATATGATGATTTGCCGCAACCTGAGGTTGAGGTAAATCATCACTTTGTTTTTGTATCTGTTTTAAATCGGAAACTAATTTAAGCCGCAATTCATATCCGGCATGATCAGAGGCAAAATATAATATTATTGAACGCTCGTTTTTTAACATGGTGGTATTTTAATAAATATATGGTTAAATTTGATTAAATTAAAAATTATACCGATTATAATGTAAAAGCATAGGGTTAAAGCTATATCAATCTAATCAATTGATGCAAAATAGCAACAGTAATAACCAAAAGCACTTAAATTATTTAAAATTATTGGGTTGCTACCTTGTATTTAATTTTCAACTATTATATACGTGATGGTATAAGTTTGGTATCTAATAAATTAAATCAAACTCAATAAATTTTTTTAAAAGGCTAAATCAATGATCTTAAGAAAAGTAATTTTGTCAGGAATAATAGCTTCTGCAGCTATTAGTTCATTGACTTTCGCTTCTTTCGCTGCACCAGTTGTCGCAAAAGAGCAACATTCAACAACAACAAAGCATTCTTCCGTGGATGGTGCAGTTGTAAAGGGTAAAAATATAAAAACAACATCATATACTACTTCTCATACAAAACACGGTATGAAAAAAGGAGGTACAGCTTACAGCAAAATGACTGAAGAACATACATATGTTGAAAAAAAGGATGATACTGGCTTGGCTGTTAAGCTAGGTGGTACTGCTGACATTATGTATGGCGCATCTTTTAACAAAAACGAATTCAAAAGCGAAGCAGCTTTGAAAGAAACAATCTTCGGCAAAGATAAAGAAGGTAGACTTTTCTTCACATCTCCACTTCTGTCAGGAGTTGATTCCAACACCAACCAACGCTGGGGCAGAATCCGCGGTATTAGCGCTAATAACAGTAAGTTCAACGTTGAAGTCAGCAATAAAACTATTGACGGCTTAGAGTACGGCGGGGTGATGGAACTTCGCGTTGACAACGGTGACAAAGGAGATGGAGTTGCCACAAAACGCCTATTCATCTACGCAAAAGACAAATGGGGTAAAGTCGAATTCGGTCAAGTTGACGGACCTACCCACACAATGCAAGTTGACGCATCTAATATTGCTAAAGCAACTGGCGGCATTGACGGAAACTGGAGCGATATTATGCCTTACGGAATCGTTGGTCACAACGCCGGGATATTACCTACAGGTGCAACAACAGCAACAATTTTTGACCTGAATAAAATTGGTGTCAATAGCCCAGCTCTTCCTGCTTCTAACGAATTTATAAGAAAATCTAATAAATTAACATACTACACTCCTGAAATCAACGGCTTCTCTGTTGGTCTAGGTTATGTTCCAAATAGCAACGCAAAAGGCGGAATCGGTTCTCACACCAGATCATCTGACGGCAACGGAGCTTACAAAGACGTGATTCAAGCAGCTTTGAAATATAAAATGGAAAACGCTGACGGAGTTGGTTTGGAAGCATCTGTTGTTGGTGAAGTTGGTAAAGCAATGAAAGCTTTTGGTCAGAATTTTTATAACTCTATTCCAAGATCATATGATGCTAAACTAAATAACCTAGCAGCTTTCGAAGTTGGAGCTAAAATTTCTGCTAACGGATTTGCATTAGTCGCATCTTACGCTGACGCTGGAAAAAGTGGTGGTGTTAAGTCTTTAGATAAAACTGCAAATAACGTTAAAAGTTCAGTGGATGTATCAGGTATCAAGAAAAGTACTAAATACTGGACAGCTGGCGCTAGCTATGACTACAAAGATTTTGGTGTTAGTTTGACATACTTCGAAGGTAAAAAATCTGGTAGTTTGCTAGAACAAGTCTATGCTGAAACAGTTAATCCAGGAACAAAATATTCAGGTAAAACCAAAACACAAGTGGTTTCTTTAGGTGCTGAATACAAAGTTGCTCCAGGATTCAAGCCATATGCTGAAGTTAGCTATATTAAGTTCAAGACTCCTCTGCCTGAAACAATTGTTGCTAAAAGGACAGCAGTGTTGGCTGTTGGTACTAAAATCACATTCTAGTATCATATAATAATTGTGTGGCGGTATATTATCGTTATAAAGTGATTGTAATATAAGTTGCAATCATTATGACGAAAATGATATAACCCCCAATCAGCAACAATAAACTGCTAAAACAAGTTTGAAAGTATCAAAATTATTATTAATATTTTAGTACTTTCTTTCTTGTCTTTTTTTTAGTTTATAATTTTATTTAGATTGCGGTGCTGCTGCAATGTTTTATATAAACTAAGTTCAATATATATGATTATTATCAGTATCGACGGCCCAGCAGCTGCTGGAAAGGGATTTATTGCAAAAGCGTTAGCCAAAAAATTCGGCTATCTATATTTTAACACTGGTAATATATACCGCTATTTAGCATATCAAGCTATAGTAGCCCAAGTTAATCTGAACTCGGTTGAAGATCTCTTGAAACTGATAGATCGGATATTCTATCGAGATTTAAAATCTACAATAACTTACCTCGAACACGACCACGACGAAATTCATACCTCGAAAGTAAGCAAAGCTGCGTCTATAATAGCAGCAAAAAATCAAATTAGGACGGCATTAGTTGAGGTTCAGCGCTCTGTGCCCCAATTATATCAACAAGAAATCAAATCGCAACCTCTACTAGAAAATCCAAAGCAATGTGACTCAGGAGCGACGAGAACTCCAACGGAATTTGGTATAATAGTAGACGGGCGAGATATTGGTACATCAATTTTTCCTGATGCGACATGTAAATATTTTATTACTGCCTCTGCTAAAATAAGAGCGAAAAGAAGATTAAATCAGTTGCAATTACGTAACGAACAGGGTATATATGGAAACATACTT
>CALKVD010000129.1 GCA_937996615.1 uncultured Rickettsiales bacterium
TGAAGTCAAATCCAAAAAAGACACAATTCCATTTCACCCCTACTATACTGTTAAAGATTTTCTAGGATTTGGTGTTTTTTTCGGAGTGTTTTTTTATTTTGTTTTTTTTGATCCAAATAGTTTGGGCCATCCTGATAATTATATTAAAGCGAATCCGCTAGTAACACCTTCCCACATTGTTCCGGAATGGTATTTTCTTCCGTTCTATGCTATACTGCGTTCGGTACCAGACAAACTCGGTGGAGTGATTGCAATGTTCGGTGCGATTGTAGTTCTTTTTGCTTTACCTTATTTGGATCGTTCACCTATCAAAAGTGCAAACTATCGTCCCTTGTTTCGGATATTTACGGTTATATTATGGATCGTTGTAATCGGCCTCGGGTATATTGGGGCTCAGCCGGCAGAAGCGCCATATACCACGATCGGCCAAGTTTTATCGGTGCTTTATTTTATTCACTTTATAATAATTTTACCTCTGTTACCTAAATTTGAAAAAACCAAACAATTGCCAGAATCTATTTATGAATCATCTAAAAAAGAATACAAGTAATTCATAGAAGGAATAATAAGATATATCGTATTCAATATTGGGTATTGAAAAAATAATAATAGATTTAATTTTTTAAAAAATATTTTCAATAACTACTGGCGGGATAGTTTTAATCCTGCTAGGATGCCGTTATTGATTAACTAATTTACAACCTTAATATGAATATTGAGTTCAGCCATTTAATCGGTACATCACAAACATTTGATGCAACTGTTGTTTTTATCCATAACAAAGAAAAACTTTCTTCGACCCTCGATTCATTAGACCAAAAATCTAATGGACAATTGCGTAAGTCAATCGATGCATTTCCAAGTTTTAGATCTAAAGCCGGACAAGTAGTTTCGGTTCCTATCGATGGTCAGCTATATATTATAGTATCTTCGAATGGTAAAGATAATAATCAGCTTGCAATCAGAGAATTGGGTGCAACTTTGGCTGAAAAACTTAACGAAATGCGTGTAGAAAAAGCTGTTTGTGTTTTGGATTTAGATGTGTTTGCCGATGAAGAAAAATGCGAAGAGTTTGCAGTAAACATTGCGATTGGGATTAAGTTGCGTAATTATGTATTTAATAAATATTATGTTAACAAACTAGATCAGCACCAAATTAGCTTAAAAGCACTAAGCGTTATCGTTCCAGAATCAATTATTGCTAAAGTCAAAACAGAGTTTTTCGATTTATCAGCGGTGGTCGACGGAAACCTCATCGCAAGAGACTTAATCTCAGAACCAGCTAATTTTTTATACCCAGAGTCATTTGCCGAAAAATGTAAACACTTAAGTAACAAGGCTGGTTTTGTAATTAAAATTTTGGAACCGGAAGAAATGGCTAAACTAGGAATGAACGCACTTCTAGGCGTTGGCAAGGGAAGTATTTATCCTCCTCGTCTGGTCGTCATGGAGTGGCATGGCAATAAAGAAACACCAGAAGATGTTGTCGCTTTTGTTGGCAAAGGAGTAACTTTTGATACTGGCGGAATTAATCTTAAAGGATCTGATCATATCGCCGAAATGAAGTATGATATGGGTGGAGCTGCTGTTGTTACTGGTTTGATTTATGGCTTAGCTAAAAGAAAAGCTAAAATCAACGTAATCGGTGTTTTAGGACTGGTTGAGAATATGATTTCTGCAACTGCCCAACGCCCGAGTGATGTGGTATATTCAATGTCTGGCCAAACTATAGAAGTTGAAAATACTGACGCAGAAGGACGGTTGGTTTTAGCTGATGCTATGTGGTATGTGCAGGAAAATTATAAACCAAAAATTATGATTGATATTGCAACTTTAACTGGTGCGATTAGGGTTGCTTTGGGGGATGGACATGGTGGTCTCTTTTCAAACAGTGGTAAACTTGCGTCACAATTGTCACAAGCTGGAAAAAGTACTGGCGAGTTATTATGGCGTTTACCGATGAGTGATTATTACGACAAACAAATTGATTCTGAGATTGCTGATGTCAAAAACCTTGGGCAACATGGTCGTGGTGGCGGGAGCATAACCGCGGCTCAATTTTTGCGTCGCTTTCTCAAAGGAAAAAAGTCAGAGCAATGTCTCTGGGCTCATCTTGACATTGCTGGGGTTCTTTGGGTTAAGCATCCAAATAAAATCACTGGCAAAGGAATTACTGGCTTTGGTGTTATGTTGCTTGATCAATGGGTTCGTGATTTTTGCGAAAATCCAGCGTAATTTAGAATAATGGTCTCGCGCTATTATGATGTCCTATTATCGCATAATAACAGAAATAAGATTTACGATAATTGATAGTTTAAGTTCAAATTGGGATGAATCAAGTTTTAACTAATTTTTTGCAATACTTTTAAATGTATAAATATAGCAAAGGCTGCATAAAAAAGATATGGCGAAACGCTTGTGTATCTACTAGTTATAAATCCTGGTCAAAGACCCTAAATAACGCACTGCTTTTATAACGATTCAGCTATATAAACTTTAATTATTTCATCTTGTATATTAAAAATATCTCCCAGGTTATTTGGTATTATGAACGCAAAAAAAACAACAATTGATTACGATGCAGTAGATAGCTTTAGCTCCCTAGCATCTGATTGGTGGAATCAAGACAAGGGGGCGGCTAGAATGCTACACGAAATCAACCCAATACGCCTGCGTTATATCAAAGATCATGTTGCTAGGATACTGTTGCACCCTAGCAACTCGGCATCTTATCGTGACATAAAACTTCTGGATGTTGGTTGTGGTGGAGGAATTTTGACTTTACCATTAGCTAATATTGGGTTTAATACTACCGGAATTGATGCATCAAAAGAACTAATAAAAGTGGCAGAGGAACATGCTGCTGCTAATGTTTTGCGAAACGACTTAGTGTTAAAGTATGAGAATATCTCTGCCGAAGACCTTGCATCCAAACCGCCAACACCCCAGTATCACTTAATAACAGCCTTGGAAATTATTGAACATGTTGCTGATTTGCAACTATTTATTGAGTCATGTGACAAATTACTGGTTCCTGGTGGATTAATGTTTTTTGCAACGATTAATAGAAATATCAAATCTTTTATCCAAGCGATATTGTTAGCGGAATATGTTTTAGGATGGGGCCCCCGAGGAACTCATAAACTCTCGCAATTTGTCAAACCATCAGAAATTGTTTTCTACCTTCACAACTATAAAATAGTTAATATCAGTGGGTTGAAATATTCTATTATTAAAAGAGAATGGAAACTATGCAGTGACGATACAAGTGTTAATTATATAATGTGTGTATCTAAGAACCATAGCTAGAACCCGTTAACGCTGTTTAATTATTTCCATAATAAAGGGCATATGGCTCAAAGCCTTGAACATTAGATATCCGTTTTAACCGGAAAAGAAACGCGTCGAAACGCTTTAATCCTTCTAAAAAACGCTCAGTTTCGTTGCGTCGTTTATGATTGGGTTGCGTGGTTTATAAAAGGAATTTATCATAGGTCCAAGGTTTGATGGGGGTGGATTTGGAGGAACAACAAGCCAAAGCCCGCATTTTTCAACGCATTGGCAGGAGGGATTCCCGCTCATAAGAACGGATCAATCACGAGCTATAACATCGGTAAAATGCCCAATTTTGCAATAAAGGCTGCCTATTTTTCCCGATCTGCCAGCAAAACGTTAATCCAAGGTTAACATTCGCAGCAACTATAGTGAATTAAGTTATGGTTTGCTTGTAGAATTGATAATCTCTAAAATCTTGAGCTAGGACTGTTGCGAGACGGAAAGTTTTAGAAATTCTGAGGATACTCCGCGCCTTCAACCGCCAGTGTAGTCTGAGATTTGATGGTTGATATTAGAAGCGGACATCACCTAAAAAATTTTCGTTTTGCAACAACCCCAAGTTGTACAATATTATCATTTTTAATATAGCAATACCTAGGTTTTTTAATAAAATATTTGATAGGTATGCCTCAACTTAATTTACTATATATGAATTTTGTGGTGAGTTTGATCCATGATTTGCCGATGGATTAGAGACCGGATTGGGGGTCGTTTTTTTAAAAGTTTCTGCCACATTAGGGTTAACTTTGATCCTGGTACTGTAGAATCCAAGGTATATGATTGAAATTTGAATCAATTTTTTCGCAGACCAACAAACAAACGTTGCAAAACTCTCCGCTCAACCCATCTTTAAGGCGGTTATAAATCGTGTGTTCTCAAAGCAAAGCGCGCCATTTGTACCATCTCGGTCACATACAACACAGGGTTAATGAGGGGGCAAATTCGATAGTTTTCCGTTTCCAGGTTACACGGGAAGGAGGCAGGGTTTGGTTTGGTCAGGTTGCGTTAATTCTCATTCGATGTTTTCATAACATCAGCATAAAATATCTCTATCCCTAATAATAGCCCTGACACGTCCTAGTGATTCTACAGGAAGGCAAAAAAAGGTTTTTGCAAAAACTAGTTAATAAATATTGTCGTTAGTTTGTTTTAAAAAAAGACCAGAGTATAGACGAAGATGTCTATACTCTGGTTGATGAAAGTTATACAATTGTTAGTTGTATAAATCCACTATTTCATCATGCGGCTAACAGCGACAGTAACTGCACGACGATTTTGTTGCCAAGCTGCTTGGTCATGACCATCAACTTCTGGACGTTCTTTACCATAGCTCATCACTTCTAGTCTTTGAGGATCTACTCCTTTGAACACTAGATAATGTTTTGCAGCTTCTGCACGACGTTCACCTAGAGCTAGGTTATACTCGCGAGTTCCACGTTCATCAGCATGTCCTTCTAGCACAAATTTAACATTAGAATGCTTATGCATGAAATGCATTTGCTTATCTAAAGTTGCTTTTGCTTCATCGCTAAGAGCTGAGCTATCATAAGCGAACCACACTCTGTCACCAGCTGTGCTGCGCAATTGTTGATTGACAGCTGCCATAGCAGGATCAGAACCATCCATTCCACCTTTGACCTTGTTATTACAAGAGCAAGCAGTCAGGAAAATAGCTACAAGGAACATAGTAGCCGTATTAATAAACTTTTGCATGTTGTTACCTAAAATTAGCAAAGTTATACATAAAACAACAACCCATAACATATGAAGATTATGTACAACAGATTATGGAATACATTTCTTCATTTTTGTAGCATCGCCAATATTTTTGTTATAAAAAAAGTAAAATAACAAATAATACTAACAAGCTACGAAGGTAGTAATTTAATCATAGCGCAAATATAATAATTGCAACAGGAAAATTTGCTTTAGTTGTTTCTAATGTATATAGTGTAGCTGAAAATACACAGTTTTTAGATACAGTTTATATGGTATTAAGATCTATTATATTTAACATTTTTTTTGTTTTATGGACGATAATATGGGGGGGATCTGGTTTGATTGCAGTGTTTTTTCCTAAAAAACTCAAAACTAGACTTTCTTGTTTTGTAGGATATATTTGGGCGTTGGTACTGATTCATGCTCTAAGGATTATTTGTCGGATTGATTGGCATTTAGAGGATAGTGCCAATATTCTAGCAACTAACCAACCTTGTATTATTGCTTGTAAGCACCAATCTGTTTGGGAAACTATATTTTTCTTATATTACTTAAACAGCCCAGCCTATATAATTAAGCGTGAATTGACTAAAGTTCCAATATATGGCTGGCATTTAGAAAATATGGGTATGATACCAGTAAATCGCAGTAGAGGGATTGAAGCATTAAAACTGCTGAATAGTAAGATTGACGTTATTTTAGAAGCTGGCAGGAGTATTGTTATTTTTCCGGAAGGCACGAGAGTTGGATTAACGGAAGAAAGTCAGATAAAATCAGGGGTTGTGTCTTTATATAATACCTTTGCTAATCGATATCCAATAATACCCATTTCCCTAAATTCTGGTCAATACTGGAGACATCGCAGTTGGCGCAAGTATCCTGGTACTATCAAAGTAGTTGTTGGATCTCCTTTGCAGCATAATTTGAAAAAAAATGAAATACTTGATAAAGTAAAGGAGGCAATAAATTTGTGTTGCTAACTAGCTTAATATCACACATAAGAAAATCATAATTAAAAAATTAACTAAGAATGCTGACAAATTTTCAATATCTGAACTGGATACTTAGTCTAGTGATAATAGCAATGCTTTTAGCTGCTGTTTTTTTGGGATTAAGGTTTTTATCCTGGTTACCATATTCGATGAAAAAAGCAAAGCATTGGTTTAAAGTTATTGCCAACCAAAATAATAATATCAACATCTTAGGTGTAAAATATATTGATATGAAACATAAAATAGTGTTATTAAATTATCAAAACAAAACTTATCTTATAATGCTTGGTAAGGAACGAGATCTTTTGCTTGATATAATTACGAATGATCTAAGCATTAAAGTGAAAGAAGAGACAGATCAATAAAAACAATACTTAAAGTGTTATGAATAATCAAAGCATCAAAATATCAGCTATTATTAAATTGACTTTAGCTTTAGCTTTGATGGTTTTAATTCAAAACAATTCTTGGGCTGCCCAAACAACTGGCGGAATTCAGATTAGCCTAGGTGATAATGATGCTGCGACGGTTCAAGGCGGACTAAGTTCGCGCATTATTCAAATTTTAGGTTTGATCACAATCTTGAGTATTGCGCCAGCTTTGGTTATAATGCTCACCTCATTTACCAGGATTGTTATTATCCTATCGATTTTGAGGAATGCTCTAGGTTTACAACAAACACCACCAAACCAGGTCTTAACAGGGCTTTCTTTATTTCTTACTTTTTTCATTATGCAATCTACTTTTGTTAAGATATATGATGATGCAATTGTACCATTAAAGCAGAATGCTATTACGGAGGAAGTGGCTTGGGATAAAATCCGAGAGCCTTTTCATAAATTCATGTTGCATAATGTCGGGGAAAAAGAACTAAACCTTTTTAAGGGTATGGCAAAATTAGATGACGATATCAAAGAGAGCGATATACCAATGCATGCATTGATCCCAGCATTCATGATTAGCGAAATAAAGAGAGCATTTGAAATTGGTTTTTTGCTTTTTTTACCATTTGTAATTATAGATATTGTAGTGGCATCAATTTTAATGGGAATGGGAATGATGATGCTACCACCAGCTATGATCACGCTGCCGATTAAGCTTATCTTCTTTGTTTTAATCGACGGGTGGTATCTGCTATGTGGTAGTATTGTAAGAAGCTATGGTATATAATTTGCTATTTGCTAGATGCAATAAATTATTTAATAAAACGATTGGATAAAAATAGCAAATGATCTAAGCTAAGGTTGCTATTCGTAAAATACTCAAAATAATATTAAGAGAAGCTGCTCTGATTTCTAGATGGTATTTTGTTATTTGACCTAATCTTAATTGTGTTTTGGTATAGCTTTCGACAATTTGATCGATCTCAGATGTATGATCAATAGTTTTGAATTTAATAAATGATTTTTGCCACATTTGTAACAAAATTCTATTCATCGTCATCAATTTGCCATGATCCTGTTTTGATATTTCAATATCAGAACAAAGTAAATTATCAAAAAACATAAACTCCATTGCAATAGTACGTAGTGTTATTATTGTAGGGTCATTATACCAAATCATAATACTTTCCCCTAAACCATAGTTTAACGCCATTATAGATTGGGTTATATTCCCATCAGTTAGTTCATACAATGCTTTGATTTTTATATCATCAGGTTGAACTTTTAATTTATCATTATTAGCATCAATCGCCATCTTAAATTCCTCTAACGATAGCGGAGCAAGGGAAAAGATCGCGCATCTCGATTTTATTGTTTGTGGTATTTTATATAGGTTATTAGTTACAATAATTATATAACTGCCGTGTGGGGGCTCTTCTATTAGTTTCAATAATGCGTTTGAGCCATTCAGGTTTAGATTATCAGTGCCATCTATTAATAATAATTTATTATTAGCCAATGAAGGGGTCAGTTGTAAAAAGTCAGCGGACTGAGTAATTTCATCGACTGAAATCAGCTTGTTATTTTTTTTTTCATTAATCGAATATATATTATATGTGTCACTGATGAACAACATATCGGGATGCTGAAGTTTATCAAACATGGCTTGCTGCTGATCAAACATCTTAGATGCCAGTTTGGTTGCTAATAAAGATTTTCCTTGCCCTGGTCCGGTAATGATAATACTATGAGCCAATCTATTTTGTTGGTATAGTTCGATTATACGTTCCAACAGTGTTTCATTTCCAACTAACTTTTGATATGAAACAATTGGGTGATCTAACTGAATATCTTCAGTTTTCTTTTTGCTTTGTTCTTTAGTTTTGGATTCGATATTTTTTATTGCGTCTAAAGACTTATGCTTTTTATTACTAACTTTTTTCATATCTACCAATTTAATGCTCCTTTACGCCACTCGTACCAAAGCCCGATTGTTAGAACTGTTAAAAAAGTTATTCCTGAAACAAATCCCAAGATTCCAATATGTTTTAAGCAAAGTGCCCAGGGGAATAGAAAAGCAATCTCCAAATCAAAAATTATAAACAATATAGCAACCAGGTAGAATTTTATATCAGTTTTTTTGCGTGGAAGTTCAAAAGGTTCAAAGCCACATTCGTATGGCATATTTTTACTTTTGTATGGATTGCGTTTTGCTAATAAAAGTGGGAGGCTCAAAATGATGATGGATAATCCAAATGCTATTATCCCAAATACTAATACATTTAAATATTCTGCTAAGAAATCGACTGAAGTCATTTGATTAGTCAAATTTTTGATATACAACTGGAGCGGGTGATGGGAATCGAACCCACGCAGCCAGCTTGGAAGGCTGGGACTCTACCATTGAGCTACACCCGCAGTAGTGCTGTATCGTACTTAAGAGGAAAGAGAATGTCAATATAAACATTGTTTTTAATTGACTAGTTGGATCTATATTTATATTATATTGCATTAGAGTTATAATACGTTATTTAGCGATCAAAAACTAGGCGTGAGATATTAACGATTTATTAATAATTTATCTTATTTGTTAATTTAAATGAAACTTTTTATGGACATATACAATAACTGAAGCTAGTATGTCTTCAGGTTATGGAATTATCGCTAATTTCAATATGATAATATGCCAGTAACTAACTGTTGAATATTATTAACTTTTAAAAATTTTATTTTTAATTTAAATTATATCGAAACTACTTTATAAGAAATATAAATCAAAATAATCTTGATATTTTTAATATATAATGTTATTATTCGTACATATTATCCCACTAAATTATCAAATTTGAATCATTAATCTTTATCAATCATCGCTATCATGAAGGAACTAGAAACTAATATATCCCCTGCAACTTCCATCTTATCTGTGCAAAATTCTAAATCATTGCACAAGGTAGATAGTACTCAAATTCTTCCAGAATTGCGTTACTATCATCAATTCTATCAAATTTCCGCCCGAGTCTTTAAGGCTCGCAATAGAATGCTGTATAAAGCTGGATTTATACCAGAGAATATATATTCAGAGTTGAATACAATAGTTAGCAGCATGACAAGAAGCAATGCTAAACTTGCTAAAAGTAAAGATCTGAACCAATGCCAGAGCATAGTAGAAATGCATGGATCAATTATTGGCGAAATCAAAACAAAATTAGGCCAAGATCATGCAACCTATATCCAGTTCATGTATTCAGCACATGAACAACACATGGCCGTGATGCGTCTCTGGTTGCTCCAAAACCTACCTAACGTCATTATAAGCTTGCGCTCGATTCAGGCCTTGATTCTTAATAATGCTGATGATCACGTCAAAACAGTTGTGCCTGCTTATTTGAACCATCAGGTCATACAATCTATTTCTTTAGGATATAACATTGTACAGTATGCTGAAATGCTAAATCGAGATGTAGATCGTTTAAATGTTATTCAACATAATATTAATCGCTCTCCTTGCGGAGCAGGTATCGTTGCTGGCACTAGCCTTGCAATTAATCGAGCGTCAATGTCTCGATTACTTCAATTTAGAGAAGTAATTGACAGTGCTTTGGATGCATTGACTGATAATGACTTCCTTTTAGAAGTTGCTTTTACCTTTTCAGTTTGTGCAAACCACTTGAGCCGGATAGCAAATCAAATGGTCGCGTGGCATGAAGAAAATGGGGAGCTGGCATTTAACGATGGAAAATATTCTCCTCGTGGCGCCTCTATTGCAGAACAGAGCATCAACCTTGAAGCTATCCGCAATCGAATGACAAGAATCCAAAGCGAGCTGTCAACGGCCCTCCACATAAATAGTATGCAATATTCTACTCTCAATAATGATCTTGATAGTGTTACTACTTCAGTTGTAAATAGCTTCCACAGTGTTATGGAATGTATCACTTTGCTGCAAACCATGATGCTAGAATTGCGTATTAACAAACGCTCTCTCAAAGAGGCAGCACAACAACAAACTGGTTTCTTTTATGATATCAGAGATTGGCTCTTGCAAAACACCAAAAATGATTTAATTAAAAGTACTAAAATTGCTGAGCAAATAATCAACTACTCTAATAGCAATAAGAAAAAACTTTCTTTAATTGAATTAAAAGAGCTTCAAGCTATCGATCCAGCAATTACAGATGACATATACAGTGTATTAATTGCTTCGAGAGCAATCATTGGACGTCGTAGCAAAGGAGGGAGTAATCCTGTTCAAGTGCGAAAGAAAATGCGTAACTTGCGTCGCCAGGTTTTTAATCAAACTCTAATGCATGATGTAGAAGGATCAGTGAATTAGTTTTGAGCATTAAGGCAGAGACAATATCAAATCATTATATCAAATTTATAAATTAAACCTGATATAAATTAGGGGATCGGACGCTTTGGAACGAAATTGATGATCAAATTTGAATAGCATTAAGGCCATATGTAGGTTATTGCCA
>CALKVD010000130.1 GCA_937996615.1 uncultured Rickettsiales bacterium
TAACAACAAATTATTTGGATATGTAATATGAACAAAACAAACAAACAAAAATTTTTTAAAAATAATATTCAGTCAAATTATTGTCAAAATATTAATTGGACTGATCAAAAATTCTTAGAAGCACCTGAAAAATCTTTATGGAGAGCTGTGATAACTCAAGCTTTAATGGACGCGGCTTCTAGATCACAAAAAAAAAGCAAAATAGCTCATAAGATGCAAGCATTACAATGGCTATTGTTGGAGGATGAATTTTTTACTGAGGTTTGTCATTATGCTGACTTTGAGCCTTCTGTTTTGAAAGTTATAATAGAAGACGTATTAAAAAATGGATGTAAATGGCGTCAAGACCAACGTTCTAACGTTGTTAACCAAGAACTAATTATCTTAGTTAATTTTATGCTAGACAGGCGAAAAATTAGATAAATAACCATGTTCGATACAGTATATGTTAACTATATTGAGCATGATTATTTATCGTTGAATAGGCTGCGAGTTATTATTAAGGGCTTCTATTAATCCATCAAAACCTCTTTGGGATATTAAAGAGTTAAACTCGGAACGCTGGGTTGATAATAGACTGATTCCTTCGGCAGTAATATCTCGAATTTTGATATTATCAGGTGAATATAGTTTGCAGCGGTATGATATCACAAAAGGCTGACCGTTTAATGTGATCGTAGTATCGACCATAAATTGCTGGTTAGTACTAGGTGAAATAGCGTTAATTGTGACTGCTTGGCCTGTGTATTTACTGAACTTATCTGCATAAGACCTGACTAGGTATTTGCGATATGCGTTCAAGTATTTTTGCTGGTCAGTAGAGGAAATGCTGTTCCATGATTTGCCCATAGCAAATTTTGCCATCCATTCAGTATCAACGACATCAAGAAAAATGGAGCTGAGTTTTTCTACTTTTTGTGCCGAATTTAGTGATGAGTTTGAAGCTGTTGCTCTAGATTTTGCTTCTATTGCGCGCACATATTGTTCGACTGTAGCAGCTTCGCCTTCATAGGACCAGGCGGTATTGTTGCTTGAGAAAATAGTTGTGAGTAATGCAAACAAAAAAATAATCACGCAAGTTTTTTTATTGATCTTAGTAGACATTTGGTTATAGAAAATATATAGGTGGTTAATAAAAAATATATAGGTGGTTAATAATGTGTTGATGTTTTGTAGCAGCTTTGTATTTAGCTAGCTGCTAGCATTGAAAGTTATTCCACATATTAAATCTCTATGCAACAATTTTTTATTTAATGGTTTGGTTGGTTTGACGATTGTAGCTATAATTTAGTTTATTTGCATTTAAAGGTGCAACGATATAAATTTAGGTAAACAAATTTTTTACTAAACTACCACACAATAATCTACAATTAAATTAATATATGAATTTTATAGCACAAAACTTAGGTAAAACTTATAACCAGCGGAAAATAGTCAAGGACTTTAGTATTAGCTTTTCTTCCGGCGAAGTAGTTGGTTTGCTTGGTCCAAATGGTGCTGGGAAAAGTACTTCGTTTTATATGTTGGCTGGAATTATCAAGCCGGACCATGGTAAGATAATATTAAATGATAATGACATAACAGGATTAGAGCTATACCAAAGAGCGAGAATAGGTTTAAGCTATTTGCCGCAAGAAAGCTCAGCATTTGCATCTCTAACAGTTTGGCAAAACATAGCGGCAGTTTTAGAAATTAGCGACTACGATGAAAGTTCTTTGAATAATAGAGTAGAGAAGTTGCTCCAAGATTTAAACTTGCTGCATTTGGCTGAAGTCAAGGCTATTGCTCTTTCTGGCGGGGAAAGACGTAGAATGGAAATTGCTAGGTGTCTTGCTACTAAACCTCAATATCTTTTGTTGGATGAGCCATTAGCTGGTGTTGATCCGATTGCTGTGAATGAGATCAAGAGTATAATACAATCATTGCGCAAAAAACAAATAGGAATCTTGATAACTGACCATAATGTCCGTGAAGCATTAGACACGGTTGATCGGGCTTATGTTATGTATGATGGTCAAGTGATTGCTGAAGGGACTCCAGATTTATTAGCAAATAATGAAATGGTTAAGCAGCTATATCTGGGTGAGAAATTTACATTATAAAAAACAAGAAAAGTTAATGATATACAATATTCCTTTTTCTTATAGCTTTATCGAAACAGTTATAAAATCTATTGCTGATGATCTATTATTCGGGGAAAAGAAGAAATATTTTCGTCCTATTGTGATTTTGCGTAATAAAGCTGAGCTTGATCTAGCCTACAATATTCTAGGTGATCGTGGTGCTGAGGCTGGGATTACTTTTTATACCTATGATGATTTAAGTAAAGGTAAAATAAACAAAATATTATCACAGGCAATAGATTTATTTCAAGATTGTGAGAAACAAACAAGAATAATAACACATACCGAACTGCTGCTATTGATAGACGATGCAATAGAAGATTATAAAGCAAAGGATCAAACGAATTTGGATTCAGATAAAAATTCCTCGCTATTTACTTATTTCAATAGTATGCAAGAACCTCAAGATATTGAAATAGATGATCTCCACAGTTCTATACTGCAAACTTTTTATGAATATGAGCAGCATAATTTAACTATAAATGATCTTGATTCATATAATAGTAACGAGATGTTTTTTGCTTATATAATCGAATATATAGATAGAAAATTAGTCATGATGAATTGTACTACAGAAGCTAGATTATGGCGGAAATTAATGGATTTTTTATATACTTCTCAATCAAAATGTAAAAATACTCCTATCTTTATTATTGCTCCATCAATAAATTTTCAACATTTATACAAATTTGTTGTTTGGCTGTATCAAAACTCAAATTGTCATATTTTTATCTATGGATTAAATCGGGACATTGAATTATCTGATGCTTGGAAATCCTGCGCTAGAAGTAGCTGTCAGTATGGGTATCTTCAGCTTTTTAATTTGTTGGATATCAAGGTAAACGATCAAGTGATTAAAGATCTGGTCCCTCTAAGGAACAGAGATTTGTTTCTCAATGCATTCGTGAGTTTTGTTGAAACTAGCAAAACAAAAAGCAACTCAAGGATAAAATTGACATCAAGCCATCTTGCGATTAGGCAGGACCAATATATTTTTGATCAGGTTGACAGTATTTTGAGGTTAATTGCTAAGGAGAGATATCAAACTGTTAATATAGTTAGTGATTGTCAGTTTTTAACCAGTAATATCGAGTATAAAATCAAAAATCTCTCAAAGTTAGATCAATCTAGTGATAGACAATTGAAACTCAGTACTTTGCCACTAAGACATTATAAAGAAGCTAAGTTTCTTGATATTTTGCAACTCACACTTGCATATGCTAATGCAAAAAATACTGAACAAAATAAAACCTTGCTCACCATTTTGCAGAGCCCACATCGCACAAGGCAATCGAATAGTATAGAGTTAGTAGTTGCTAAATTTATTACAGATTTCATTTTTTTTCACTGTTTTGAGCAGCCAGAGAAAATATTAGAACTATTTGCTTGCGATATGGAAGATCAAGAATTGGAAGGATATCGGTATTTAAATGGTTTGATTACCGAGCTTAGAAAATGGGCAAATTTATCAGCTGATAATCATGAAATTTATCGATTTTGGGAATGTCATTTTGCAATAGTAACATCAATTAATACTGATCTTAGAAAATATAATGCTGACATAGAGATTAATAATGATAGGCAAATGATTTTGCAATCATTTGCTCAAGAAGTGCAGAAATTGTCCGGGTCTTTAAAAAGAAAAATATCGATTAGACAATATAAGCTAATCCTAAATTCTGCATTAGAAATGCAACCAAAACAAAATACTTCAAGCCAAAGCAAAGTTATCGAGAGAGAGCAGGATTTTGATTTTGAAGTAAATTTGACAAGTAGCTATTCTATAGAAAATTTCCATACTGAAGAATCGAGTTTAACCATATTGGCCACTACACAAGATCAAGTATGGCCAGGTTTGGCAAAGAGTGGCTCTCTGATTGGTTCATATACCAGAAATAAAGTTGGTTATCATAGTCCGGCTGAATACCATATATCAATGAGATTCATTAAATTTCTTTCTATCATAGCCAGAGAAAAAGTAGTTTTATGTAACACTAATCTGACAGATAAAGAAGAAAGCAGATGGATTTTGATGCTCAAAGTTTTTGTTAAAATGCTTGAAATTGGGTTTGATAATTTAGATTTGGAATCTAATAGCCAAATTAAATCACATATGGCTTCGGTGAAAAAAGAGCCGATATTAATCGCGAATCCGCCACTTAACTCAAGGCCCAATTACCTTTCGGCAACTTCTCTACAGCAGTTAATGCATAATCCATACCTATATTATTGCAAATATATTCTCTTGCTTAAATCTATCGGTAGTCCAGATCAAGAAAGAGTTAAGGATATATATAAGAGAGAATTTGGTATTGTGGTTCATAATACTGTGGCTCAAATAGACTACAAACAAAAGCTAGAAGTCTATATGGAAAACTTTATGGTTAATGCAAAAAGAGAAGTAGACAGGTTGTTCTTCAGAAGGATAATTGCGAGTAATATTATTGAACAGCGAGAATATATTTTTTGGATGTGGGAACAAAAATTGAATAATATTGGATTATGGTTATATTATAATGAAATAGAATTAAGAAAGAGATTCAATATCACTGAAAGTTTATATGAGAAAAAATATAGTATTATTTATCATCTCGATTCAAGTCAAGAAAGTAAAGAGACAAATTCTCTCAAGCTGGAAATAGTTTGTGATAGGGTAGATTTTGCTTATGATAGCGATGGTAAAAAACATATCATTATCACTGATTATAAAACTGGTGTATTGCCAAGTAACAGTGATATTTCCAACTGGGATTATCCTCAGCTTGTTTTTGAAGGGTTGATTCTTTCTAGATCGCCAGAAGTTGCAAACCAAGCTAAGATTATGTTGCGTTATCTTGGTTTATATGGGGCTCATAATAAGCCCAATATAGAGAAATGGGTCAATTTTGACTATGAAAAAAATCACACTATTATACAAGAAATTATTGAAAAATATTATCAAAAAAAAATGGACTATAGTAATAGTGGCAAGTATTATGATGACGAGTTCCGTCATATTTTGCGCGAAATTTAAGATATTTGCTAGATTAGCTCGCATAATTATTATGTATTTCACTAATAGTTATTATATTTTTAATATAAAATTATAATAATGCACTTAAATACTAAAATTTATGCAGTGAAAGATGCCAAACATGGATCTGTTTTATGAGAATGAAAGAATTTTTTGAATTAGTACTACCATTTTTATGATTAATGGTGTATAATAGCAATTCAAACAGATGTGGTATATAAAAAATATTATATGAAAACAATGTTTAGTGGGATGGTAGCTGTTGCAAAGTTCATACTATTTGCTTCAGTAATCTCTGTAACAATAGTATCGATCTTTCTATACAAGGGAGCCTATATGCACCGAGTAGAAGAGGGAAGAATTTTTATTCTTAAACCTAATACTTCTGCAAGCAAACTTGGCATTCAACTTGAGAAAAGTGGATTGATTATAAATCGCCATGTGTTCTACGCAATGTATAATTTGCATAGAGTCTTAGGTGATATTAATCTTCAAGCTGGAGAATATGCCTTCACCCCTGGGATGCGTATGGTTGATATACTCAATTCTATAGCGCAAGGAAAAGTTGTAAAGCATATGCTCAGAATCCAGGAGGGATTTAGCATGTGGCAGATTTTAAAAATTTTGGAACAGGCTCCAAGTTTAAAAGCTATCAAGCCATCTATGATTCAAAAGTTTAGTGAGGGCAGTGTTCTGCCTGATACCTACAGTTATATGCACGGCGCCGATATGGTGAATATTTTGGAACGCATGCGTAATGCCCAAAATGATTTTATGAATGCAGTGTGGCCTAAACGCGACACGAGAATAGATAAACTACTCCTGAATAAAAACGAGGTTTTAATTCTAGCTTCGATTGTTGAAAAAGAAACAAGTATTAAAAGCGAAAAAGCTTTAATTGCTGGTGTATATCTTAATAGGTTAAGCAAGGGGATGCCACTGCAAGCAGATCCAACGACTATATACGGATTAACTTACGGGAAAAACCTGGGGCGTAAACTTTTGCGAAGTGATTTGAAACATCAATCACCCTATAATACTTATGTAAAACGCGGTCTGCCGCCAACGCCAATATGTAATCCAAGCAAAGATTCAATTTTGGCAGTTTTGCAGCCAGTTTGGACTTCGCATTTGTTTTTTGTGGCTGATGGAACTGGAGGGCATATTTTTTCTAATACGTTCGATGGTCATAAAGTTAATATAGCTAAAATCAAATATAGCGAAAAGTATTAACCTAATATCAATAAATAATGTGTTGCGATTTTAGAATAGATGGTGGATGAAAAAAAAATATATATGGACCACAATGCAACCACCCCAATGAAACCAGAAGTGATTCGGGCGATGGTGGAAGTCATGGAAAAGAAAATACCCCTTAATAGTTCGTCAGTACATTCATATGGTAAGGATGCTCGAATGATACTCGAAAATTCAAGGCAGCTAATTCTACAAACTATTGGTTTGGATTATTACAGCCGTGATCATGGTTTGATTTTTACTTCTGGCGGAACGGAAGCAAATAATATTGCAATTCAAGGTATTATTGGCTATAAGCCAATTACTACAACGGTTGAGCATCACTCAATTCTGAAAGTTGTGGGAGAAGGATTGGTGCCAGTCAAGAGGGACGGGGTTATTGATTTGGCAAAACTTGAAGAAGTGTTATGTCATATAACCCAAGAAAGCAAAGTGTTATTTTCGCTTTCGCTAGCAAATAATGAAAGCGGAGTAATTCAATCTATAAGCGAAATAGCGTCAATATGTCAAAAATATAATGCATTGCTACATATCGATGCGGTGCAGGCTCTAGGAAAAATCGATGTTGATTTTATTGATCTTGGGGCAGACATGATGACGATTAGTGCCCATAAGATTGGGGGTCCGGTTGGTATTGGGGCGTTGATATATAAAAGAAAACTAAATCTACGTCCGATTATGTTTGGCGGTGGTCAGGAATCCAGATTAAGACCAGGGACAACTAATGTTTTATTGGCATATGGTTTTGGGATTGCATCTGGTTTGATCCACAATAGTATCAAGTTGATTAATGGACATATTTTAGATTTGCGTAATTCTATTGAAGCTACTTTATCGCAAGAATCACCAGAAGTGATAATTTTTGGACAGGCAGCAAACAGATTGGCTAATACTAGTTTAATCTATATGCCAAACGTTCCGAATGAAATACAAGTAGCTCACTTTGATATTAATGGAGTTGCAGTTAGTGCTGGTGCTGCTTGCTCTTCTTCTGTTATTGCTGCGTCGCATGTTGTTATGGGTATGGGATATAATGAAAAATTGGCACGTAGTTCGATTAGAGTCAGTCTAGGACTAGATAACACCCAAGAAGAAATAATTAAATTTTTAAAATTATGGAAAGAATTATATAGCAGATGTAATGATGATAGTGTATAATTACGGATGAGTTTTAGAAGTTTCTATATCGATCATGTTTTTGCAATCAAAACTCAAAATTCAAACAAAGCTGCTAAAACAAATATATTAGATAGTTATCTATAAAAAGTTTGAAGCAATTTTGATTTAATAGATATAAAAAATGAAGGTTGAACAAGTGAAAAGTAAAGAAAATAGCCAATATACCCCTATTATGCCGGTATATATGGATTATCAAGCTACAACCCCGGTAGATCCAAGGGTTTTTGAAGCTATTGCCCCATACTTCACATTGGAGTATGGTAACCCCCATTCTAGGACTCACGTTTTTGGTTGGAATGCAGAAAAGGCTGTTGAGGAAGCTAGGGCAAAAGTTGCCGAATTGATTCATGCTGATACAAGTGAAATCATCTTCACCTCGGGAGCAACTGAATCAAACAACTTGGCTCTGAAAGGGGTTGTAAGATATTACGAGTCTTCAGGTAAGAACCATATCATTACTACGCCAATAGAGCATAAGTGTATCATTGACACTTGTAGACATCTTAAAGATGAAGGTTTTGAAGTAACTTATCTATCGGTAAACAAAAATGGTCTAATTGATTTAGAAGAATTACGTGCGGCGATCAAACCAAACACCGCGATTGTATCAATAATGACTCTCAACAATGAAATAGGAGTAATACAACCAATAGCTGAAATAGGTCAAATATGTCGCGAACATAAGGTTTTTTTCCATACTGATGCGGCTCAAGCTTTTGGTAAAATACCTCTTGATGTAAAAAAAATGAACATAGATTTACTGAGTATCTCGGGACATAAAATCTATGGACCCAAAGGAATTGGTGCTTTATATGTTGGTAAAAAACCTAGGGTTAGGTTGCAGCCTTTAATCAGCGGCGGGGGGCAAGAAAGAGGAATGCGATCTGGAACTTTGCCGACTCCGCTTGTTGTAGGTTTAGGTGTGGCTTCTGAAATTGCTATGAATGAAATTCAACAAGATTATGAACATGTCAAAAAACTAAGTGATATATTTTTAAAAGAAGTTCTTAGTATCCCGGACGTATATCTTAATGGCGCTGGAGTAAATCATTATCCAGGTTGTTTGAATATAAGTTTTGCGTATGTCGAGGGAGAATCAATGATCGGTGCCTTAAAAGGTGTTGCTGTTTCTTCCGGTTCCGCTTGTACCTCGTCTTCTCTAGAACCATCCTATGTACTGCATGCTTTGGGTATTGACGAGGATTTAGCTCATACCTCGTTGCGTTTTGGGATCGGTCGCTTTACAACTGAAGCTGAAGTTAGGCATGTTACTACTATAGTGCGTCGAGCAGTTGAAAAATTGCGAGCGATGAGCCCACTCTGGGACATGGTACAAGCTGGAGTTGATATAAAAAGCATAGCATGGGTGGGTCACTAATTAAAATAGATAGCGGAAATCAATTAAAATAACTTTTATTATTAGGTATAAAATATGGCATATAGCAAAAAGGTAATAGATCATTATGAAAATCCGAATCATGTCGGTAATTTAAATGACAAAGATCTCAACGTTGGAACTGGCTTAGTTGGAGCTCCAGCTTGTGGTGATGTTCTAAGATTGCAGATTAAGGTTAATCCTGAAACGTCAATAATTGAAGAAGTCAAATTCAAAACTTTTGGTTGTATGTCTGCAATTGCTTCAAGCGATTATGCTGCAGAAAAAATCAAAGGCTTGACGCTGGATAATGCTAAAAAAATCAAAAATACTGATATTGCCGAAGAACTAGATTTGCCACCAGTCAAAATACATTGTTCTGTGCTGGCCGAGGAAGCAATTAATGCCGCAATCGGAGACTGGGAAGCGAAAAATGCTTAAAAGATTTTTCTAGAAATTTATATTATGTCTCTAGGGTAATTATTGCCAATAGCTATAAATTTCTGATTCTGGATTTGTATTAGCAAATGCACTGACAAAAATTGATTATAATGAAAGAAATAATATGAACTCAGCCATTATTAATATAACAGCAGCTGCTGTAGATCAGGTGAAGCAATTAATGTCTAAAGCTCCAACTGGTTCTTTAGGTATTAAAATTGGGGTCAAATCAGGTGGTTGCACTGGTTTGTCCTATACATTTGATTATGCTACTGATAGCAATACAGGTGATGAAATAATAAAAAAAGATGACGCTATTGTAATAATAGATGCTAAAGCTGTTATGTATATTATTGGCTCTAATCTGGATTATGTGACTAATAATATGCAATCTGGTTTTGTTTTTACTAATCCAAATGCTACTTCTGGTTGTGGTTGTGGTAAGTCATTTGCAGTTTAGATTTTGCAATCTACTCTAATCTAGTTTAGCTTAAAATTATTAATCCAAATTGATGATAATTCAGGTTAAAGCTGAAAATTTATAGTAAATGAAATTGTGGTTTGGCCTAGAATTAATAATCTCTAAAATCGGACTGTTGCGAGACCGAAAGTTAGTAGAAGTTCTGAGGATGCTCGGCGCGCCCCAAACCTGATTATACTCTGAGGTATATAAGGATTTTAGGGTGTGTGGGATATTAGAAGCGACATAGCCTAAAAATTTCCGTCTTGCAACAGTTCTAAACTGTATAATTAGAAAATACTAATATAGTGACCACCTATATTTTAATAGGGTATTTCATATGCAAACTCCAACTTAATTTACTATATATCATCAAAAATCAATCTAAAATCTAACTTTCAAAGGAATAGCTGTTAAGAGTTAATAGGGTGTTAGTTTTTGAGCACAAAATTATAAAAAATTATTGAAAATTCAAGTAAGAGAAACATTTTTTATTTTAGAAAATATTTTTGATCTACTATTTTTAAATCTGCAGTGATTTAAATTAGATCTTTCAATTTAGAATCATAAGTTTAGCTTACTGCTTGGCTAGCTTTTTATCATTAGACTGAAATAATATACTTTCAAATTCATCACTCCATTTTGTTGGTATAAATTCTATTATTTGATATGTCGCTAAGTTATTGATAGCAAATGGATCATTTGCTAATATTTGTTGCAAAGCTTCTTTGCTTTCACACTTCGCAATTATAATCCCGCCGTTGCGTGGGATTTGCATGCCCGAAGCAATAAATAAATTTTTTGCATAGCAATCACTTAAAAACTCTAGGTGCTCAGGTCTAAAAGCATCAATTTTTTCTGCTTTTACAAGATAGCTTAAGATCACAACGAACAAACTTTGATTTGAGCTATTATTTTGCATGTTATTTTTGGGTTAATAAATTTTTATTAATATTGTCTCGATTTAATGTGGTGCTGATATATCATTAACTACAAAATCAACTCGGCCTGCTAATTTTGAACTGGCTTGCAATGTACCTGCTATATTTACAACCATGCCTTGATTAGCAAG
>CALKVD010000131.1 GCA_937996615.1 uncultured Rickettsiales bacterium
AAATAACCTTGCAATACGTTTCTCGCAGTATGAGCCAATCGAATATGCGATGAAGTTTGCTCATATGGCTGGCTGGGTTTTTGTTGATCATTTCACAACAGTTCCATTTTCTAATGCTGAATATGATCAACTAAAGAAAGCGGGTTTTAAATTTTGCATTATTTCACCTGAATTGCAGCAACATTCAATTGACCTAATTCAACCTTTGAAATTATTGTTGAGAGACAAGCAAATAGACGCGGTTTGTACTAAATATCCAGAGCTGTGGAAATGATCGGTATATTTAGCAAGAGGCAACTCCATCACGACAATAGCTTATAATTACCTTCTCCAGATCATGCTTATTATCTATATTTAGGTTGTCAACTGCATACTGTAAACTACTAGATATCTCTTCTATAGTTTCCATAACAAACTCTAGTCTCTTTTGTTTTGTAAGACCATTTATGGTTTGAAGATTATGGAGCCTATCCAAAGCTTTGATCAAAAGCGTTTCGGTATCGTTATGCTTCTTTATCTGTTCTATAACTTCTTTAATGGATAATTTTAGATTTATTTGAGTATTGATATTTCTACTGAGTCTTGCAACTATCTCGGCTATACGTGTCCCAAATTCATGTTTTATTAATTCAATATCGCACAAAGTATCTTCTATTATATCATGCAATATAGCAGCTATAATAACATGAGTTTTAGGTAAAAAGTCACTGATTAAACCTGCTACTGCAAGAGGATAGCTATAATATGGCTCTCCACTCTTACGTAATTGATTGTCGTGCCATTTTTTAGCAAAAATTATAGCTTTTTTTATAAACAATAAATCAAGTTCAGAATTAGATTTGCTATTTATATTTTGCAATTTTTTAAGCAAATCATTTGAATATTTGCAATCAGCTTTATAACCAGAATATTCTGAAGAGAGATCATATTTGGACCTACTATCAAAGCTAATATTATCACTAGTATCATCTAAATCAGGATAACAGTTATAGTTTCCATGCTTCTTTTCAGTTTTAATCGCATAATTTAACCCCCATAAAAATCCTATCGTCCCTGGTATATAAACTAACCACAATGCATAATGGCCAATATGATTTTTACCATATTCTAGTATAAAAGGTACAAGAGAATAAGCTATAGCAGCAGCAATTCCAAAAACAAAGGCAGCCAAAGTAAAGCGATAACCTATTGGAAAATGACGAAAATATACAGTTTCTAATCCATCATTTGCAAACATTATAAATCCAAGGATGAATTGCGCAATCAACAAGCCATTAGCTGTATTCAAATAACTAAAATACCATGGTATGATAGGAATGATTGCTAAAAATATGAGCGCTGATAATCTTGCCATTCTAAATGGGTGAATTCTATAGGTTAAGTAGATTACAAGGCAGTTGACTAATATTCCTAATATATTTACTTTAAGATTTTGGAAAATAGCGTCTTGTGCCGAAAGCCCTAAATATTCTTTAGCAAAGGATGATGAATACATATAAGCTGAATA
>CALKVD010000132.1 GCA_937996615.1 uncultured Rickettsiales bacterium
TTCCCTACACGACGCTCTTCCGATCTGGAGAAAGATATAGCTCGAAATAATTTAAAAATAAGAGATTTGCTGGACATTAGATTTATCTGATTGACATGATTCCGCAATGGATAAAACAAATAACATAAAATCAAGCAAAATGTCAAGTATTTTTATAGATTGGTTGAGCAATAGTTTTTAAAAAACCTAGGATTTACTCCAGCGTTTTCCGACAACACTAGAAATTAAAAGCGGCACTTTGAGATGGATCACATTTTTCATTGTTTCTTCAATTTTAGGTTGTAAGTCTGATATCTCTGCATCTGGTATTTCAAACAACAATTCGTCATGGATTTGGAGCAAAAGATATTGCTTTGCTCTTTCAGGTAAATCAACTATTGTTTTCCGTATTATATCAGCGGCACTACCTTGGATCGGTGCATTGATTGCTGCACGCATTGCAACTTGGGCTAACATTTTATTGGGGCTTTTAGCGTTTTCGATATAGCATTTACGTCCGAATATAGTTTCAACATAGCCGTTTTTCTTAGCATATTCTTTGGTTATTTCCATATATTCTCTGATACCAGGATAGGTAGCAAAATATCTTTGAATATAGCTTTCGGCTTCAGCAATCCCTATGTTTAATGATTTGCTTAAACCAAAAGAACTCATCCCATAGATAATACCGAAATTAATTGTTTTTGCGAATCTTCTATGATCAGGATTGATATCGAGTAGTGGCATTTTGAAAATTTGGCTAGCAGTTAAACTATGGATATCTTGGCCAGCCAACAAGGCTGTACACATAGTTTCCACATTCGCAATATGAGCGAGGATTCTGATTTCAATCTGGGAATAATCAACATCCAAAATTTGATGATCCTTTTTAGCAATAAAAGCTTCTCGGATTTTACTACCGTTAGTTGTGCGTATTGGGATACTCTGCAAATTTGGATTGCTAGTTGAAATACGCCCAGTTGCAATACTAGTTGCATGGTACTGACAATGGATTCTGATTTCGTCACTATTCCCTTTACCGGCAGCTAATAAACCGTTGATATAAGTATTAACTAACTTTGAAAGTTGCCGCCAATTTAGAATATTTTTAGCAATATTATAGCCATACATACTCAAAACATCTAGAACTTCAGCATTGGTACTGGGATATTTGGCTCGCTCTATATTTTTGATTTCGTTATGTTTATACCAGATTAAATGGAGATTTAACTTATCAAAAAGAACTTGCGCCACTTGTTTAGGTGAAGCAAGATTAAATTCTTGACCAGCTTCAATATAGATCTGTTGTTCCAAGATTTGCATTTGGCTGCGAAAATCTTCACCTAACTTATGCAAATACTCAGTATCAACCATAATTCCACGCTTTTCCATCGAATGAAGTATTGGAGCTAAATATCTGTCGATTGTAAAATATAGATATAACCCTCGGCAATCATGCAATTTGGATAGCATTTTTTTATATTCTTGGTAGAAGTTGCCATTAAATTGAGGTGCTAAATTAGGTCTAGTATCGCATATATAATGCATCACGCTGAGATCGTTCCATTTTGCGATAAGAGCTGAATTTGTTCTCAAAAGCTTGATCGCATCAATGCAAATCTTGGTGATAGAATCATCAGCAAGTAATTTAGCGATTGAGGGATCTAAATCAGCATTACCCAAGACATGAATTTGCACCACTTCAGTATAAAAAAACAGGTCGTGACCAATAAGATCGGCAGCTAACCAACCAGCACTATTAGCCGCACCTACAAATTCAGAAATGTTAACAGATTTATTGACATTTTGGCTAATATTGCTCAGCTTTGAGTTGCAGCTATCACTTTGAGCCATTCCACTTTTACCATTATTAGTTTCAACCAAAAGGTGTGCAATTTTTTTATGAATTTTTTGCAGATCATATTTTTGCAAAAATGCGAGTAATTTATAGCAATTACCCTTAACTCCTTGCCATAACAATTCTGAAGTAGGTTGAATATTAACAATGTCTTTGCGCAAATCGACCAGCTCTTGAGACAACATAACCTGATCGCGATGAGTATTCAGTATTTCTTTTGTTTTACCAGGAACTTTGGCAATATTATCATAAATTCCATTGAGAGAGCCAAATTCTTGCAATAACTTTTGTGCAGTTTTGGGACCAATTCCTTTTGCACCAGGAATATTGTCAGATTGATCACCAACTAATGATAGATAATCCACAACCTGAGTTGGCTTAACTCCCATTTTAGCTAAAACTCCATCAGCGTCCAACAAATGATTTTTGATTGGATCAAAAACTTTGATATCCTCAGTCACAAGTTGGAGCAAATCTTTGTCACCAGATACTACAATAACTTTCATTCCCGAATCTATAGCTTGGTGAGCTGCTGTCGCAATACAATCATCAGCTTCAAAATTATCTATCCTAATACAAGGAACGCCAAATGCATCTAGTATCTCCGGGATCAAACAAAGCTGTTGCTGCAACTCTGGCGGTGTTGGGGATCGATGTGCTTTATAGTGAGGATACATGTGATGCCTGAATGTATTACGGCCTCCAGCGTCTAGAGCAACACCAATACATTGTGGCATACCGTCGTCATGTAATAGATTAAGCAACATCAAAATAAATCCTTGAACAGCGCCGATAGGAACCCCTTCCCTCGTTGTCAGATTAGGTAAAGCATAATATGCTCTGAAAAAAAGACCATAGCAATCAACGAGAGTCAGGGTTTTGTCACCCATAATTTGAAGCGAAGATTTAAACATAAAACAAGTTTTGAGATAAAGTGATTAAAGCTATTTTGTTTCAAAGGTAGTAGTTCTAATTTTCAGATAGAGAATCTAACCTAGATATAAATTATATCAATCAATAATAAAATAAAAGTACTGACAACAATAAATATATTGCTGATTATATATTGTTACTTGGTTTCATTAGTAGAAATCATTACCTCCCCTATTATTACTTCATCTAGTTAAGGTTTAGATTCCATAGACAAAAACTCCGAGCTTTTCAGCTTCTTCAATTGTTTTTTGCTTTTCTAATATTAGAGCTTTACCAGCTTCTATTGCAATTCCCTGAATACCACTTTTATGCATTTCAATAATTGTATTGGGACCAATGCATGGTAGATCAACTCTAGTATCCTGAGTTGGTTTGCATATTTTAATTAAGACAGGTCTGTCACCACTTTCTTGAGCAATGTTCATGCATCGCTTAATTAGCTGATCAGTACCCTCTGCAGCTTCAACGCCAAGAACCAAACTATTTTGAATGACTAGAGATTGACCAACATCATAAGCTGAAATACCACGCAATATTTGCAAACCCTGTTTGATATCTTTTTTTGCATTAGCATTGATATTAATATGTTTAGTTAAATTCCCTAGGGGCATTATTAGATCGTCAGCAATAGTTTCAGAAGATAAAATAGTGAAGCCTTCACTCTCAAAAAACTTGATCACTGATGTAAGAATTGCATTATCCGACATCCCGTTTCTAATTATAGTTGTAAATAATTTAATGCCTTTCGCATCAAGTAATAAGCGAGATATCCCAGTACGATTGACTTTACCAGCTAGTACTATATTTTTTATTTTTCTATCATGAATTGTTTTAACAATTGAACTTAATGAATATATTGGCAAAGAAGAATATTCGATTCCTTCATATAACTCGGTTGAAATATGTCCTTCTACACCAATTATGAGACATTCTATGTCTTTTTTTTGACAAGATTCATATATCATTCTAGGTAACATTCCAGCACCGGCTAGAAGCGCGATTTTTTTTGGTAATTTAGGTTTATTTTTTTGTTTTGAGGTTGGCATATTGCAACTTATAATAAGCAAGTTAGTCTAGAAGTCGTTGAAAAAATTATATTCTATCTACAGTTAGAAACATCTTAATTACTATACTACTTGTCTTGTTTGATTTTTTCACTATTTATTTTTGTTTTAAGATCAGGAACACACAAAGATCTACCAATATTATATTTTGCAAAATCTAGTATCTCCATTACTATAGTAGATTCGTGATATAAAGCTTCGGCTGTGGCAATTTTTTGTTCAAGTGGTATTTCATTATGATCAAAAATTTGTTCATAAGCTAAGGTGGCTTTTTTGATATCTTCGCGGCTTATGTTATGGCGTTTCATTCCAACCAGATTGAGACCAACTAGAGACGCTCGATCACCTACTGCACTGCCATAAGGAATCAAATCACGAACCAAAGCACTAACACCACCAACAATAGCATTATTCCCTATTCTCACATGCTGATGGACAGCAGCTAACCCTCCAATAATTGCGGAATCTCCAACTTGAACATGTCCTCCTAAAGTTGCATTATTTGCCATAATCACTTTATTGCCAACAATACAATCGTGGGCGATATGTGATCCGACCATAATCAAACAATTGTCACCAATTACTGTTTTCATAATACCACCAGCTGTTCCGGCATGTATCGTCACATGTTCTCTTATAGTATTATTAGAACCAATTATCACAACAGATTGTTCCCCATTATATTTTAGATCCTGAGGTTTTCCACCTATTACTGCAAAAGGAAATATTTCATTATTTGCTCCTATTACTACTTTACCTTGTAAACAAACATGGGATAACAATTTAGTATTTTGGCCAATTTCTATTTCTCCATCCAAAACACAATAAGGTCCAATAGAGGCACCAGGGTGTATTTTAGCTTTAGAGGAAACTATAGCTGTTTTATGTATGTTTGACATTATTAGTTTTGTTATTTTTGACTATTAAGGTAAAATCATGAACTCAATTCATTTAGAGAAAAATTCATTTCTTTTTACCTATAACTGTAAATTTTGCATCAGCAACCTTTTTATCTTCGACCATTGCATATCCTTCAAATTTACAGACCAATCCTCGTCTTGCAATGAGATTTATATGGAGATCCAAGCTATCCCCAGGGACAACCGGAATTCTAAAATTTGCATTGTCAATCGACATGAAATAAAATAAAAAATCGCTTGAATCACCTGATTCAACACCACTACTTAAAAGCAAGATTCCAGCGGCCTGCGCCATCGCTTCAACAATTAAAACCCCAGGCATTACAGGTTCATCTGGAAAATGTCCAACAAAAAATGGTTCATTTATTGTAACATTTTTGCGAGCAACGATACTGGATCCTTTGATGAGTGAACTCACTCTATCAACCATAATCATTGGGTAGCGATGGGGCAAGAGTTTCATCACTTCTTTGATATCAAGCATTAGTTTCTTTTCCATTAGTTTATTAATTGCTGATGATTTTTATATAAAAACAAAAATAAAGTTTACACTGTAAATCGATACAATATATTATATTATTGAGCAAATAGTTTTTTCTTTTTTCTTAATTGATCGATGCTGTGTTTGTTTTATAAAATTTGATACTGAGAAATTAATAGTGAAATTATCATAATATAAAACTCCTTACCTTTTAAGAATTCTGATAATTTTGCCAAGCAAAATCCCAGTTTACTAAGCTGCTTAGGAATGTTTTGACATACTTAGATCTGAGGTTTTGATAGTCAACATAGTATGCATGCTCCCAAACGTCACAAGTGATAAGCGGTATAGATGTGTCTTCTACAACTGGAGTATCAGCATTACCTGTTTTGATTATATCAAGTTTGCCAGTTCTTGAATCCTTTACTAACCAAGCCCAGCCACTGCCAAATTGGCTAACAGCAACATCATGAAAAACTGTGCAAAAATTTTCGTAGTTACCATAGCTTTGATTTATCAAATCAAGCAGTTCACTTTCTGGTTTTGCTCCACCATTCTGCTTCATCGATTCCCAATAGAAGGTATGATTCCAAACTTGAGCTGCATTATTAAATACAGCCTGGTTCTTTTGGTATGATGACCGAATGACGCTAATCATACCATCTTGGGTAATATGATAAGGGTGCTTTAAATTTTCGCTAATTGACATAACTAAATCACTATTTTCCTCTGCAACTAATAGTTTATTTAAATTATCTAGATATGTACGATGGTGCTTGCCATAATGTAATTCCAGAGTTTGTGCCGAGATATGGGGCTCTAAAGCTTTCTGCTCATATGGCAAAGGTTTAAGCTGAAACGTTTGAAAAGATGTCATAAGATAAAAAAATAAAAAATAAAATGCATTCGCACTCTAACTAAATTTATTTGGTTTGTCATTTATTTTTGATACCAACAACAAAGATGATTTAAGATACAGTTGCTACACTGTGGTTTAATTGCCTTGCATACATAACGACCATGGAGAACCAATAAATGGTGAGCAAATTGCTTATATTGCTCAGGTATGATCGCAGATAACTTTTTCTCTACTTCTTCCGGAGTTTTGGCAGAACAAAGACCTAAGCGATTTGCAACACGAAAAACATGAGTATCAACGGCAATAGTAGGTTGACCAAATGCACTATTTAGAACAACATTTGCTGATTTACGCCCAACTCCTGGTAACTTCACTAAGTCATCAAAATTATTTGGTACTTCACTATTATGCTGTGATATAAGAACATCACTCATATTGACGATATTTTTTGCTTTAGTTCGATATAACCCTATAGATTTAATGATATCCATCAGACAATCAATCCCAAGTTGCACCATCTTTATTGGAGTATCTGCTATTTTGAACAAAGAAGGTGTGACTTTATTAACCATCACATCAGTAGCTTGAGCAGAAAGAATAACTGCAACAAGTAAGGTATATGTTGAAGTATAATTTAGTTCAATTTTTGGGTTCTTGATTTTAATAGTTAAAAGAGCAAAAACTTCATCTATTTGCGAACTGTTTAACATTTTTAGTTTTGAATTTGTTCTTTTTTAGAGCAAGTATAGAATAAAAGATTACTATTGCCAATAGGAACTATCAAATTCAAATAATAGAAAAATTAGATTTGGATTTTTCTTTATCAAAGACTATGAAAATATTTTAATCTTGACAAAACTATTGAGGT
>CALKVD010000133.1 GCA_937996615.1 uncultured Rickettsiales bacterium
CGATATCGTCCAGGATATTACCCAAACTTGCGATCAGTGTGGTAATATTGATATTCAAAATCCTTGTAAGATTTGCGCCAATCCTTTGCGTGAACAACATATTCTTTGCGTTGTCGAAGATGTGGGAGACATCTGGGCAATTGAACGCAGCTGCACTTTCAAGGGCAAGTATCATGTGTTGGGCGGAACTTTGTCAGCTCTCCATAATATAACACCAGAAAAATTAAATCTAAACCAACTTGGATTCAGGATTGATCAAGAAAAAATTACCGAAGTTATAATCGCGATCGGTGCAACTCTTGACGGACAAACAACAGCATTTTACATTAGCGATTTGCTAGCAAGTCGCAACGTGCTAATCACAAGATTAGCCTTTGGATTGCCTGTTGGGGCAGAATTAGAATATATGGACGATGGTACTTTAAGCATTGCAATGAAATTGCGAAATAAAATATAATTTTGATTATTTATTATTTCGATAGTTGCGAATATAGATTATATCTATACAATCACCTTGCGAATATATTGAATATTTCACTATAAAAATCTCAATAAATTTTTTATAAAAAATAATGAAAACACTATCACAAAAATTTTGGTCACAAATTGAATCGGTTTATCAAGCAATTGTCAAACATCCTTTCAATCAAGAGATGATGCAAGGCTCTCTCCCCAAAAATAAATTTCAATTCTACATTGAACAAGATGCAATGTATCTAGGCGATTTTTCTAAATCATTATTGATTATTGCATCTAAAGCACCACAAATATACGTTGATAAATTTATGCGATATGTCAAAAATTCTGTCGCAGCCGAAAAAAAAGCTTTAGGTGGATTTTTATATAATTCTCAAGGCTCATCTAAACCTATCTTGAATAAATCGGAAAAAGAAATAGTAAATTTGCAACCACCTAGCAACATAAAGCTAAATAAAACTATGGCAAATATTGGCTATACCAATCATCTGGTTCGCACCTGTTTTGAAGAAGATGTAGCTGTTGGGATAGCGGCAGTTATGCCATGTTTTTGGATTTATAGCGAACTAGGTATTTTAATGTCGCAACAGGTGAAGCCACAAAATCCTTATGCTAATTGGATAGCGATTTATTCTAGTGAGAAATTTACGGCCGATGTTCGTGATATCATCATGATTTGCGATAAACTGGGAAAAGAAAAAGATCCGGCGATACTAGCTAAAATGGAAAAGGCTTTTTATACTAGCGCTTGCTTTGAATGGCACTTTTGGGATGATGCATATAATATGAATATTATTGACCGGTTTTAGCTCAGCTTGTTTAAAAACTTGAACCCGACCTGATAAACTAATTATAAACTAGTGTATAATCTGGATTTTGATTAAGATCCAACCGTCCAACCGTATTTTTCAAATTAATAATTTGGTATCATCATATTAAACTATTATAAGATAGTGACACCAAGTCGAAGGTTATCTAACTAGCAGTTACCTGAAATTGGAGCAAAACAACATCTAAGTTTAAAATATCTCTTCACTATCGAAATATATTTTCACTATTGATTTAAAATTCTACTCTTTTCCCTATTAATATTCAATTATCTCGCTTAATTAATTTCTCGGCTCTTTGTTGCTTCAACATTAGAATTTTCTTTTGAATTAGATATTTGGCAAATTTTCACCAAACCATATATAATCGATGCAGTGCCAAGTAGAGCTGCCCCAATTAGTATAGAAGAAAATAAAACAGGTAATGCTCCAAAAGTTCCAGTATATCCTAATACTATAATAGTTGAAATCGAAGGAAGAGCAAGAAGAGAGCCAACTGCAAACCCCGCTATAGCAAGTCCTTCGGTAAAATTTTCTGGATCAGTTTTTTTGTCTTTTATCATGATATTGTGTTTTTATAATAGTAAATTGTTATATTATAACTATATAATATAACAATTTAAATTGCAAGCTTAAAAAGAAATTATTATACTTATAAAAGTTTAGTCGTTCAATATAAATTATTATTTAAGGAAATAATAGCATTTATATTAAAATAAATTAATATCAACCTAAAAATATAATTTCAAACTCTATTATATATAGGTAATAAGAATGCAAAACGCACCTGTTCAAAACTGTTTTAATGATTTTCCTAACGATTTTATGCATGGGTTATTGTCAGCCCCCTGCGCGGATGAAACTGGCATGAATGCCTAGGATTATCTGGTTAAAAGACGGTGATATAGTTGAATATAGACATAGTAACAATGGTGCGTATAGCTTAGCGCTATTCAATTTAAAGCATTTGGTAGGGGTGGAAGGTAAAAAAGTTATAGACGATGAGCAAACTGCTTATCTTGGTATTATCTATGCTAATGAAATAGACAAACAGCTGGTGTTAGCATATTGATCAACGAACTTTGCTTTAAGCAAGACGAAAAATATAGTGAAACAATCTGGAATCCAGACAGACGTAGAAGGTGTGTTAATAGGACGCATCACTGCTCTCAAGCTTGTGGCTATATGGCAACTTACGTAGCGATAGAAGAAAAGCCAGAAAGAGTAAATTCACCTTGTCTTTTACACGGTTCCGCTCGCTTAGGGCTTGGCTCGCGGACTTGAGTGTGCTTTACTGTCACACTGCTTTTAAATACAACAATGTTAAAGCGATCACTTTTGATGGTCATGGCTCGTATGAAATGATGAAACGCATGAATAGTAGGGAAATACAGGACTACATCAACTTTCTGCCGCTGCATAATTGGAAGAGAGGTTACTAACTCTTGAGCCAATAATAAATCATTGATAATATTAAAACGTTACTTATTATGCCAACTAATATGCTGAATTAATTTGTTTATTTATTGAAAATTCTTGTTGCAAACTCTCTTTTGTTTAGTTAGAGTAATGACATGCTATAAAAACAATACATATAATATTTATGTTACCTAATAGTACTATTTTTAAACCCATTAGATTAGCGATAATAGGTTTAGGTCATCAGGGGCTTAAATATGTTGAGGCTTTACGTTACATTCCGAGCAGTATTTTTCAGCTTATTTCTGTGTGTGATATTAATGCTGTACAATTAGATAATTTCAAGACCACGTACGGTAGTGTTTCCAAAGTTTATCAAGATTATGCTACGATGATGGATAATGAAGATATAAATGCTCTTGTTTTGGCTATACCCCATAATATTTATTACGAGGTTATGTCTTATATATTGAAATATGATGAAGTTTATATCCTAAAAGAAAAGCCGTTTGCTTGCAATCTGCAGGAAAGTGCAAAGCATTATCCTAGAAATCAACTTAATGATGATGCATTAAATATCTTAAATATTATCATAAATATGAATACCAAAAATATTTTCTCTTCTTTGTTAGCAGAAGCTTATAGTTGTGGAGTGAAAAAAATCGTAGTTGGGGCGGTAATTGGTAATTATCAAGGGAAAATTTTGCTTTTGAAACGTTCCGAACAAGAGAAATTTTTACCAGGTATCATCGAATTACCAAGTGGCCATATTGAAGCAGGAGAAGATATTATCCAGGCTTTAACAAGAGAAGTTATGGAAGAAACTGGAATGCAAATTGATCGGAATTCTATAAGTTATCTTAGCTTCTTCGACTACTTGTCGAAATCTAATAAACCAGTAAGACAATTAAATTTCACTGTCAATGCAGTTGACACACAAGATGTTAAGCTAAGTTCTTTAGAGCATCAGGCATATTTTTGGTGTGATTTTAGTGAAGCTAAACTGTTGGGAGCTGATAATACCGTATTAAATATATACAAAGCATGTGCCGAAAAAAGTACTGGAACTATATTAAAGGTATAGGAATTTTTATTTTACTTTTTATTATTTTTACCTTTAATCAAATAAATCAGTTGACTGCTAAATATGCTTCTTATTACCATGGTTTGTAACCATATTCCACATATTATTATACGTACTGAGGATAAACTCTTGCTCTGAGGCTTGTTAGTTGATTCTATTCTCTCTAAGTTTATCATCTTAATCATTCTAAACTTTATTTTTTCTTTTATTTATTTCTTATTTATTACCTAAAAACTATCTATGTTAAAAAATGCTCGTTTTTTGTTAAGTTCTAGTAAAATTTCTCACAAAGAGTTAAGTGGTATTATACTGATGATTATAAATTGCGCCACTCTAGCTATGATAGACGTGATGGCTAAAGTATTGCGTGCTGATATGTCTTCGGGCATGATTGTGTTCTGTTATAAATTTACCCTCTTTATCCTAATATTACCATGGGTTATGCGACATGGTTTCAAATATCTCAAAACTAAACGTATACATGTACATATATTACGTAGTCTAACCGGCACTATTGGTGCACTATTCTTTTTTCAGGGGTTAAAATATATTTCTGTTGCCGATGCTTCTGCTCTGGAAAATGTGCAATATCTTGTAATATTTTGTTTAAGCTTTATTCTTTTTAAAGAAAAGATCACTAAGACTAAGGTAACAGCGATAACTATAGGGCTAGTTGGCGCTTTGATCGTTGTGCATCCAGATTTATTCAGTATAGGTGTGCAACGAAATATCAAGCCAATAAGTAACTATGTTTTCACTCTAATAGCTATTTCTATGTGGGCTCTCAATTCCGTAATTATTAAGCTTCTTGGTAATACTGAAAACAACAAAACACAAATGTTCTATGTGCTTTTATTTGCCTCTATTATATCATTTCCAACTGCATTTTTTAAATGGGAGGGGATTGATATTTTTTCCTACAGTATTCCTCTAGCACCAAAGTTGTTAAATTTCAGTGCGTTAAATTTGAGTTGGTGGCACTTTGCTCTACTTTTCTCAATGGCATTGGTTTATTTTGTTCATGCTTCTGCCTATTTCCATTCTCTGCGCTCTGAATTATCGGTTGTGGTTCCTTATAGATATACCAAGTTAGCGTTTAGTGCATTGTTAGGTTATATCTTCTTTAAGGAAACTATAGCTCTCAATTCTCTCATTGGTTATGCGCTGATCATCGTTTCTGGCCTGATGCTCTTGCGCTATCAAATACGCAAAAGTCGCAAAAATCCTAAGGATAGGGTACAATAAATATTCCTGTAGGCCTATAAAGAGTTGGATGATAACCGTCGTATCTTGCTTGCTAAAAGTATGTTTCCCTACGGTAGGCTCTACTGAATTTTCTGCTATTAACAATATATTTTCCCTACTATTAGGTTGTTCCAATGATAAGTATCAGCTTACAGAACTTTTCCTCAGTGCGGAGTTATGTGAGCAGATCGGAAGAGCGTCGTGTAGGGAAAGAGTGTCT
>CALKVD010000134.1 GCA_937996615.1 uncultured Rickettsiales bacterium
ATCTGTTGATTCACTATCTAAAAATGAAGCTATTTCATCTAATAAAGCATGAATCTCTTCTGGCGTTGCATTTCCTTTATCTAATAAATTTTCTACTTTTTTTGTTATTTTAGTTAGTTCATTTTCTAAAGTCTTAATTTTTTTCATAAAACCTTGGGCGAATGCCAAAGCTCTTTGTTCCTTCTCCTCCTCTGTAATTTGTTTTAAATGATTCTTATAAGTATCATTTTCTTTACTAATTTCTTTTAATTGTTTCTCTAATGCTGGTATATCATAGGGTTTTATTTTTGGACCATAATCTGATTGCGATTTTTCGTCTAACGGTTGGGTCTTGCCATTAACCTCTGGCAAAGGGGATTGAGAAAGATTAACAGAACGATTCTCATCAAGATCTTCATCATCGTTATCTATCTCGCCTATCGAAGGTAACTTTATTGATTTATATACTGATTTATATTTATCTTTAACTGCTTCCGTTATGCTTTTTTCCTTCAGATCTGTATATATTTTATTTCTCTCTTCTTCGTTTAATGGTTGTCTGGGAAAAGATTCTGAGCTATTTTTTTTAGTATTGCTAATGTTTAGTTTTGATTCTTCTTTTTGCTCCAGATCTTGAAGGGAACACTGTGATGAGGGATTTGGTTTTAATTCTTGTTGCTTATTTTGCTCCATAATTTCCATATAGGCTTCGAGATATAAATCACGAAAATCATCCTTTACGTCAGAATCACCAAGGGCTTTCTCTATAACCTCCACTTCTTTTTCATTGTGTCGATTAAGAAATCTATGTTCAGCCAGCAACTTTGCAAGTTCGTTATGATCCTCAAGATCTTGGATATTGTTATAATATTCTTTAGTGTTGTCTAGCTGCAGATCTTGGGATTGGTCTAGTTGATCCCAATCAATTGAAACATCTTCGTCTTTAAAATCAGGCTGTTTCTCAATTGCTGAAACTGCACTATCCAATAGTGCTTCAGCTTCAATAATTGGATTTTTTGGAGCAAGCCCACTTTGCCTTCTGTAGTCACGTGATTCAATACTAAAGGAAGATTCCTCGCTAAAGCAAACATCATCGTCTAAAACCGGTTGTTGTTCCTCTTCTGTTTTTGGACCTATGAGCGACTCCAATGTCCAATTTGATTGCATATTTGTTTCCCGTTTTATCAGCCAAGAAAAATCCCATTCTTGCTTACTTCGCAAAAAGCTTCTAGAAGGTGTGACTACTTCCTTAGTATGATCTGTATTATTTTTCATTTGAATTCTCTCTAAAAGATAATCTGCGGTTCAATTGTAGTTTATTTTAATCAAAAAAGCAAGTTATTTACTATTGATTAAGCATCAGGAATATTAACAAATACGTTCAAAGATGAAATAAATTTTAAAATTCATCAATTAAATAGCATTAGTTCGGTAGTTACAATTTATAGCAATTATAGATTGTAGCTACTGCTGGCATCACTGAGGTGCGAACAACATGTGCAAACCCAGATTTTTTCAGCATTGTTTCAAATTCTTCTGGTTTAGGAAATGCTGCAATACTATTGACTAGATATTGATATGCAGCGGAGTCATTCGCTACTACTTTGCCGAGAGTTGGGATACAATATTTTGAATATAGGTTATAGATTGTCTTAAAAGCTCCTTCATTCATATTGTCAAATTCCATACATATAAAAGAGCTTTTGGGTTTCAGAACGCGATATATTTCTGTTAATGCTTTTTCGATATGTTCCACATTTCTAATACCGAAAACCATTGAGCAGCAATCATAGGTTGCGTTTTCAAATCCCAACTGTTCAGCATTGCCGCAAATCCAGCTGATTTGGTTGATATAGCTCATTTTCCCGCTGTCGATTGCTTTTGCTTTACCAACTTCTAACATGTTTTGATTTAAGTCACAGACAACGACCTCAAGACCCCCATTGTCAATAAAGCGAAATGCAATATCTCCTGTACCTCCTGCCAGATCCAATAGCTTACCATTATTGAACGGCTGCAACATTTGCGCAAATTGGTTTTTCCAAACTCGATGCATGCCAAAACTCATTAGATCATTCATTATGTCATATTTGGATGCGACAGAGCTGAAAATGTCTTGAACAAATTTAGTATTTTTCATAGTTATTATGTTTTAAACATAAAGATTAGACAAGAGACAAAATTTTACTTATATTAATTAAAGAATCCAATAATTTAATTTAAGCAAACTCGGGTGTTTGATTTTTCAACAATTATAACAAGATTTTTTACCCATATTATTTTAGTGATGATATTATGTTACACAACTTATCACATCATTCAAGGTAATTATGGTTTGATATCGGCTCAAAAGATCAATAAAGAGATAGTAGAGCGTCAAGCGGTTTTGGCTAATTTGCGTCAAAAATCCTCTATTTTAGAAAAAAGAATAGAGATGATAAGAGGTCCTGATTACGACTGGGACTATATCGATGAATTGGCTAGAAAATATTTTGGTTTAAGCGGAGTGAACGAAGAAGTGATTATACTGCAATATAAATAAAAATAGCTTTTATTTTGAAAGAAAAAAATAATTCTATCTATTTATAATCCTAAATTTATTAGTCAATAATATCATAATATAAAGATAATACAATGTCATTTAAAGATAAATTAATTAAATTAGTTCAACGTCATCAAGAAATAAGCCAAAGTCTAATAGATGCCGCAGGTAGGTCGGATTTTGCCAAATTATCTAAAGAGCATTCTGATTTATCTGATGTAGCAGAAAAAGCGAAATTATACTTAAATAAGCTGGATGAAATGGATGAGCTAGATGCTATGCTTCTCGATAGTGCTGAGCCAGAGCTACAAAAGATGGCTCAAGAAGAAAAGGGTGGTTTAGCTAAAATATTAAAAGTTATGGAAGACGAAATCAAAATAGCTTTGTTACCTAAAGACATTGATGATGAAAAAGGTGCAATTCTAGAGATTAGAGCGGGTACTGGCGGTGAAGAGGCTGCTTTATTTGCGGTATTGGGCTTTGACCCGTTGGATGTCGATTCGCTTTGCCAGCAGCTAGGCTTGACGGCACAGATCGGAAGAGCGTC
>CALKVD010000135.1 GCA_937996615.1 uncultured Rickettsiales bacterium
ATAAATGAATACAAACTGATATTTTACCAATTCAATCATACAAATATGCTTAAATCTATTTCCAAATTCCTCTCTCTAGCAATTCTAGCGTTTGTTGCAATTTCCCCAACATCAGTCGGCCACTGCTCTGAAACCCATTCTCTATCACCAGTTGCATATGTTGATGACCAAGTCATCACTAACTACGATGTAGTTAAACGTGCCGAACTGATCCAACGAATGAGTGGTGCAGATGATAGCAATAGTGAAGCTATCGCCGCAATCAAACAAGAAGCAATTAAAAATTTAATAGACACCGCAATATTAAATCTTGAATCCAAAAAGTTAGATATCAAGATACCAGAATCGCAAGTTAAGACGATGCTAGAAGACTTAGCGAAAGATAATCAAATGTCATACCACGAATTTATCAAAAACTTACAAAATGCTAAAATTGATCTAGCAGAACTCAAGTCCCAATTGCGTTCACAGATCTTATATAGAGAATTAGTAATTAACCAAATAGGTGAAAACACATTTATCACTAATACTGAAAAATTGGAAAGCACCCCTTTTGCAACTGGAATTATTCAGAATGCAGAAAAATCCCAAAGAGAAGCAATTAACGCTACCAACCCCTATCAACGGCATTTCACAGCACAAAGCAAGGCCTATCTGGCAGAAATTAGTATAAATAACGAAGAAAACATGGAAGAAATACAGAAAAGACTACAAAATCCAAAAAATTTTGGCGATGTCGCTAAACAATTTTCAGAAAACCCAACATCTGCGAATAATAACGGAGAAATAGGCTGGTTGCCTCTTAAGGATCTCGATCATGCATATGTGGAAGCAATCCTCCATACTAAAATCGGAGGTATCAGCAAACCTTTCAAACTCAAAGATCAAATAATCATAATCAAACTCTTGGATCTCGAAGGCGTAACTAAAATACCAGAAAAAATGATGGGAACAAAAGAATCAGTTGAATCGATTCTGCAAAAGCTATACCAAAATAATGAAGTTGGAGCTTTGACTAGCAAAATGCGCAAAGATCACCTAATTAGGATATTATAGATAAATTTGTTAAAATTAATAAAATAAACGATAGTAAAATAGATATATTTAAATATTCAGCATCAATTACAATCAAAACAACTAAACAAACAATAAATGAGGTCGCTATGACACAACTAAAAATTGGACAAAAAGCTCCAGATTTCACCTTGACTGATAGCAAAGGAGATCAATTCAATCTCTACAGTTTTATTTCACAATCACAGCATTCACCCAACCTGTTAGAAGCTCAAAAGACCAATAAAACCACAGAGATAGAAACCCAAGGAGAAGTTACAAATCAAAACCCCAACAAGAAATATAAAAGGATTTTACTTTATTTTTATCCCAAAGATAATACCCCAGGTTGCACCATTCAAGCTAAGAATTTTAACGAACTCTCCTCAGGCTATGAACAACAAGGAACCAAAATTATTGGGATTTCGCCCGACAATCAAAAAAGTCATCTGAATTTTGCCTCTAAATTTTGCCTAACGCTGGATTTACTCTGTGACGTCGAACATCAAGCAGCTGAAAAATATGGGGTTTGGCAAGAAAAAAGAATGTTCTTGAAAAAATATATGGGAATTGTTCGAAGTTCATTTTTGATTAATTGTAGCGATATGAAACTCGAAATGATCTGGTCGCCAGTCAAGGGTGTTGCAACACATGGAACAGATGTACTGGCTTTTATCGCCAAAATGCCATAGCGAAACGATGTTATGACAAAGCGACATCACAACTAAGCAACATAATACTATGCCATTATAATCAAAACAAAAGCAAAATAGCCCCCACCCCCTTCTCTCCAAATCGCAACCAAAATATTCAATCCTGACAATCCAAACAAAGCTTATACTAGCAAACTAATCACCAAAGCTTGACTGCCAGAGTCAAGCCAGAATCAGTTGGCAAAATAATTGAATCGAACCTATCGCTTTTTGCTACAAAGCTGTTAAAATCTAGCATTTGTTCTTTAGCATCGACGTTTTTTTGATTAAGGTTTTTGTTATCTTCTTCATATACAGATACATTACCAAACTTTAAAGTATTGTCGATCAACAACAATCCCCCAGGTCGCAGATACTCAGAAGCAAATGCAAAATATTGCTGATAATTTTTTTTATCAGCGTCAATAAACATAGCATCGAGAGGTTGATTCAAAAGCCAATTTTCTGCTATCATACCCAAGAGTTTTTCTGCTTCCCCCAGCCAGACCGTAATTTTCTTAGAATAAATTCTTGTAGTACTATAGTGATATGGTGCTATAGCACTAAGTTGGCAATCCTCTTTCCGCCTTCCATTATCCCCCGCAGCAGCCAAATTCCTCGTCGCCAAAGCTGCATGCCTTGGATTCTTTTCGATAGTTAAGATCTCTCCTCCAGAAACCAAAGAATTCAGCAGCCATAATGTCGAATAGCCAGCCAAGGTTCCCAATTCAAGAATTCTTTGGGGGCGAATAGTTTTGAGTAACACCTCGATTATTTTGCCCTCAAGTGGCGAAACCGCTATTTGCTGCAATTGAATCGGGATCGAATTGGCAGCTTTTTGCATTTCGATGGTTTCACCAGCATATAATTTAGTAATATATTGGTATTTAGGCAAATTAACCTGATAATTCCGACTCTGATTCCCGCTCATATATTTATTTATAAATATTTTAAAAATTTTTTTTAGAAGTACTTCCAGCCACTATAATTATATATTAAAAGCTAGAAATATGGATAACTTTTTATTTATAACCATAACCATGAACAAAAATAATAATAGCAAAATAACCCACGCCCAGCAACTAGCTCAGGAATTAAACAAGCTAGATTTGAGCAATCCCACTCATGTTTTAAATTATCAAAAACTCAGATACATTGATTTTGCCTTAATTGAAGGCATAAAAGACCAGGCATACGACGATCTAACTGGGTTACCGATCAGAGAAGCTATTAAAATCTCGGGTAAAAGAACTATAGGTATTGGATTTAATCTTGATGATACCGACGCAAAAAAAACTTGGCATTCAGTTTTTAGTCATACCAAAGATTTTGATGATGCTAGAAATGGCATGATCAAATTAAAAATGGCTGAAGTAGAAAAACTTTTTGCCGTTACAATTGGGATCAGGGAAAAATATATAGAGCAACACTACGGTCATGTATTGAAATATTTACATCCAGGGATCAGGTTAGCACTCGAAGATCTTTGCTATAATGCCTATAGCCTAATCGGTCCTAAGACATCTCTTTACCGATATATATGCGCACATGGTATCGCCATTAAAAACATGCAAAATGCTTTGAATACAGTAGAAAAAGAAGAATATTTTAAGCAAGCACAATATAATCTTTTTCTAGCTCTTCTGGAGATCAAATATAAATCCAATCGGTATAGCGTCCCTGGTCTTTATATTAGACGAGAAATGACTGCAATCAAAGCTAACATATACAAATTTGACTTAGGAACTAGTTTAGCGGAAGCAAAATTTTTATCTCAATCCACAACTGCATAAAAAAAAGAATTTTTTATTATTAAACCAAATAATCATTTCATCTTTTGTTCCAATTTTGCAAGATATTATTCGTCATAAAATCAAAATTGTATTGTTGATTTTTACACCAATAAGTTGTGTAATTTTATTAATGGCATGTAAATAAAATAATCATAATTTTTTAGCACAACCCTGCCATTTTTTCATTTTGAATGAAATTTATTTATAATATAATAATTATAATTCGGTAACAATCATGCAAGAAAATAGTATAAGTGGGATAACTCTGGGAGGCTTAAATATAGTATTAGAAAATGATTATAAACCAAGAACTGATGAAGAAGAATATATGTCCCAAAAACAACTTGCCTATTTTAAAAATAAATTACTAAAATGGAGAGTAAAGCTCGAAAATGATGCTGATTCAACTCGCCAAAACCTTGGGGCCAGGGAATGGTTAGCACCAGACATTAGCGACCGAGCGTCAACTGAGATTGCTTTAACGACAGAACTAAGATGTAATGATAGAGCTTGCAAACTCATCGAAAGAATTGATGCAGCTCTGGGTAGGATTGAAAACGGAACCTATGGATTTTGCGTCTATACTGAAGCACCGATAGGAATAGCAAGACTTGAAGCTAGACCGATCGCAACTTTATGTATTGAAGCTCAAGAAGAACATGAAAGATTTGAACGCCTCCATAATGAGGAAATACCAGGTTCATTTAAAACCGATGGAGAAATTTAAAGTCTGATTTTTTTGGCATTTATAAGTTTGATAGGTAGTGATATCTGACAATTCTTCAAACTGCTAAGAATTTGATAGCTATTTGATACTTTTTTAGACCTTGGTTAATTCGCTATTTCTACAAATGAAGATAATAAAAACATTTTACTGCTAGTTGCTATTCTATATAAATAGTGATAAATCAGTACGTGAAAATGTTATTTAGCTGCTTCAACCAGTCTTTAATTAGTAAGATACAAATGATTAAACTCAAAATAAAAACCAGATCAATAGCTACAAGCTATATATCCGAAGGATTACGCAGAATCGCGCCATATGCTGTATTAGCTTTTTCTCTCACTTTGCTTGGGTGTAAAATCTTTGACCCCCAAGCAGATAAAAAACCGTTGGAGGGAAATAGGATCGATATTTTTGGAACTGATGGAATTGAAAAAGCTGAAGTAGATCCAAAAACAGCACAACAGTTTTATGCTAAAAAGCAACCCTATCCAATTCAAATTAGCAAAGCAACGAACCAAAATTCTGGCAATCTTAGCTTCAATTGGGAAAATGTTAAAGAAGCGAGAGTTTTCAATTCTTTTAGCAGCAAAGCGATTAATTCAGCGACCTCGCCAATTATAACAGAAACAAAATTTATTACGTTGGAACAAAACGGGGTTTTAGCCCTATATGACAGAGCAAATAATACTTCTTGGAGCAATGAATTTTTTATCAACAAAGATTTAGAATTTTGGGGCAGGCAATATAAAAGCGGTGCAATTCTGCTAGACCAAGAAGTGGTTTTTGCAACCTCAGGTAGTGAATATATAGCTGCTTTTTGTGCTAAAACTGGTCAAACACTTTGGTCGACAAAACTATCGAGACCTTTGCGAGGAGGATTGACAATTGTTAGAGGTAATTTGGTTGCAACTGCGCTAGATTCAACGATCTATGTTTTAAATCAAAAAACAGGACAACTCGTTTGGCGTTCAGTCGTTCCACGAAAAGATGGACATACAATCCAAACTATTGCTGCACCAAAGTTCACAATCCTAAACTCTAAAGCTACCAACAATTTAAGGTATCACAATGATACAAACTTAACAGCAATTTTACAGGATCATCAAGGAAATATTACCTATTTCACCATCAATGGCGATAAATATGATGTTATTGGAGCGATCACTCCAGAAAGCTATAGCATCTCACCCAATGTTGGCAATGTCTTAACTCAGCATTCGAATGCTAGAATTAGAAATAGTCTTATGGTTGCAACATTCGACAATGGGGCTCTAATTGGAATTGATTCAAATACCCAAAAAATATTATGGCGATATAACTACGGGATTAAAAAAGAAATTTGGGCTGCAAATGATTTAGTATATGCAATCAACTTTAGATCAGAATTAATGGCAATTAACAGCATTAATGGCAAAATACTCTGGGTACAAAATCTGAATCAAGCCAACGATAAAAAATCTAAAAATAAGCAACAGTGGACTGCGCCGATTGTTGCTGGTAACAACGTCGTTACAATTAGCGCTAATGGGGAACTCTTAGCTTTTGATATGTTCCGGGGTGATTTAAAACATAGAATCCAAGTCAAGAGACCTCAAATGCTGCAACCAACAATACTGGATGGCAAAATGTATATCCTCGCTGTTGATGGTACAATCCAGGAGCTGCAATAATTTTGTTCTTTGATTGCAAGCTCAAACCAAAAATATCTTGGGTATTAGCATATGACAAAAATAGATTATGACATTACAATAGTAGGAAGCAGTTTCATCGGCCTTAGTGCCGCTATCATCCTGGCAAAACAAGGATTAAAGATCGCAATTGTTACTACTGAAAATATTAGCCAAAACATTAGCAGAAGGACGACTGCAAATATTAATCAAAAGCTAACCCCGCAAGATCAAGCAAAACCAAATCAGCAGAATAGCAGGCTTTTTGCCTTGTCCCACCGATCTTCTGACATCTTAGCTAAATATCAAATCCTCATCCAAGAAGAGTTTATAAAAATTGCTCAGCCAATTCTCCATATTAGGGCAGTGGACCAAGAAAGTACTGCTAAAGTTGATTTTTTACCAGCCGACATCGGCCTGCAAGAATTCGGCTATATGATTGACGAAGGATTACTCAAAAACCAATTGTTACAAAAAACAATTGCAACAAAAAACATCGCAATCATAGATTGTGCGAATATTAGCGATATCTGCGAAACCGGAACAACAATCAACCTAACCTACCAACACCAAGATTCAGAAGCCGATCCGGTTTTGAGGGATCAGGTTAAAGTATTAAAATCTAGACTACTCCTAGGGTGCGATGGTAAAAACTCAGTAGTTAGGTCTTTGGTTAGAATTAAAACCAAGACCCATGAATTCAACCAATCAGCTTTAGCTTTCGATATTTCACATCCTTCCTGGAATCATGACGGAGTTGCAATAGAAAAATTTTATGCGGGAGGACCTTTTGCAATTCTACCCAAAGCTGGAGGATATCAATCAGCAATAATATGGACCGAAAAAAAAGAAGCGGCGAATTTCCTGGAAAATTGTTCAGCTCAGGATTTGGAATTTCTAGCCAAAAAAAGATTGGACGGATATTTGGGTGATGAGGTTAGAATCATTACTGAACCCAAATTCCATGAACTAAAATGCGTAACGGCCGCAAAACTTGAACATGGTCGCGTTTTATTGCTTGGTGACTCGGCTCACTCGATTCATCCAATAGCAGGACAAGGATTGAACCTTGGGATGAGGGATGTGGAAACTTTGGCTGAATTGGTGATGGAATATCACGAATTGGGTTTGGATATTGGGAGCTGGGTATTAACCAGTAATTATGCTAAAAAAAGAAAATATGATATTAAGCTGATGACTTTTTCGACTTCTCTAATCAACAATCTTTTCTCAAACCAAAATATCGGACTAAAAATTAGCAGAAGAATTGGATTAAAAGTCTTTGATCGGTGCAGTATAATCAAAAATCTTGCGATGATGTATGCGGCAACCTGATTGAGGATTATGGTTCCTGATTTATAGCAAAGGCCGTATAAAATTGTGTCGCAAAAGCTATTATATGCAGATAAATCATGGAAAAAGATACTGAATAACCACACTATTTTTATACCAGCTCAGCTATAGATAGAAGGGCAATGATGGATAGGGGTAAGGGAACTACAGTAAATTAAGTTGGGGTTTGCATATAAAATATTCTATTAGGATATAGGTGCAGTATATTAGTATAATTATACTTATAAGCTATAATCTAGATTTGATTGCGCTTAAGGATCAAAAAATTTTTGGTACATAGCAAAAAAATAAACCCAACAAAAAATAAAAAATTATAAATATTTTTTCTTTAAGTACTTCCGCCATAATATAATATATATTATGATAAGCAGATGTGTTGGCAAAGCTATGCCACAGCCAATTTTATATTCCAAGATTAACAGTAAATTAGTTTAAAAAAACCTCCAATTTTACAATATTCACAATAAAAAGTTTTAGGATCGCACCCATGTTTATCAGCAAATATTTTCTACCCCTTTTAAAAGAAAACCCTGTCGAGTCTAGTATTGTCTCGCACCAACTTATGCTAAGAAGCGGAATGATCCGCCAACTTGGTAGCGGCAGCTACAATTGGCTACCATTGGGTTTACGCGTTCTACGGAAGGTTGAAGATATAGTCCGGCAAGAGATGAATCAAGCTCAGGCATTAGAAGTTCTGACTCCAACAGTTCAACCTGCAGAACTATGGAAAAAATCAGGGCGGTACCAGGATGGAGGAGATCTTGCAGAAGAAACCCTTGTTGCTAAAGATCGCCATGGACATGAGCTAATTTTCTCACCAACAGCGGAAGAAGTGATCACGCAACTGTTTGCGCAAAACACTCAATCATATCGAGAATTACCTAAAAACATTTATCAAATCAGTTGGAAATTCCGCGACGAAATTCGCCCAAGATATGGAGTGATGCGAAGTCGAGAATTTTTGATGAAGGATGCATATTCTTTTGATCTAAGCGAGAAGGATTCTTTAGCAACCTACGAACGGATGTTGCTAGCATATCTCAAAATATACCGAAGGATGGGATTGAACGCAATTCCAGTTCGAGCTAGTACTGGGTCGATTGGAGGTTCTTATAGCCACGAGATGCATATTATTGCTAATACTGGTGAAAGTACTATCTATTATGATAAAGCAATTTTAGAAGCTTTAAACGATCAGAATTGCAACCTTGAGTTGCTAGAGTCGTTCTATGCGTCAGAAGAAGAAAAACATATTCCTAATTTATGCAACGTCAACCCAAATGATCTTTGCAATAGCAAAGGCATTGAGGTTGGTCATTTATTCTATCTCGGCGATAAATATAGCAAAGGAATGGACGTTAAAATCCAAACAGCAAACGGAACGCAAATTCACCCTCAGATGGGTTGCTATGGGATCGGAGTTTCAAGACTTGTTGGAGCTTTGATTGAAGTTAACCATGATCAAGACGGAATAGTTTGGCCAGTCGCGGTGGCCCCGTTCCAATGTGTTCTGATCAACATCAGGGTTGGAGATAGCGAATGTGACCAGGCATCTCTCAAAATCTACCAACAGCTTACGAACAACGGTATTGAGGTGATATATGACGATACGAACGACAGCGCGGGCATAAAGTTTGCTAAGGCTAATCTGATAGGGATTCCACTTCAGGTTGTGGTTGGGCCTCGTGGATTAAAAAACGGAATTGTGGAAGTGAACCTAAGAAATAAAAATCAAGAAAAAGAACAAATTATGGTTGGAATCGATAACTTGCCTCGTGCAATTAGCGATTTATTAGCAAAAATCTAATTTACTAGATAGAATATCGAAATTTTATATAGATTTAAGGAGGTAAAATGATAGCAACAGCAAAACCACTAACCGTACTAGGAATTGAAACTAGTTGTGACGAAACCGCCGTTGCAATCGTTGATAGCAACAAAACAATTCGTGCCAACTTGATCTATAGCCAAATCAAAGAACACCAGGAATATGGCGGAGTAGTTCCCGAAATTGCTGCACGTAACCATATGTTACTACTGCCCAATATGGTAGATCAAGCTTTAAAAACTAGCGGATTAAACTTGGCAGAGATCGATGCTATCGCGGTTACCGCCGGTCCTGGATTGATCGGAGGAGTTATTGTCGGCGCAATGCTTGCAAAGGGAATGGCTTTGGCCATGAATAAACCTTGTCTTCCGATCAACCACCTCGAGGGACATGCCTTAAGCGTCAGACTCGCATCAACTGATCAGACCAAGACAAATTTCCCTTACCTACTGTTGCTAATTTCAGGGGGACATTGCCAGTTTATATATGTTGCAGCTTTAGGTGAATACCGAATACTTGGAGGGACAGTAGATGACGCTGCTGGCGAAGCTTTTGACAAAGTCGCTAAAATGCTTAATCTTGGTAGCCCAGGCGGACCGATAGTTGAAAAAAGAGCAGCAACGGGAAATCCAAATATATATAATTTTCCTAAAGCTTTTTTTGGCCAAAAACACTGCAATATGTCATTCTCCGGATTGAAAACTGCCGTTTTGCGCGAAATCGAAAAACATAATCCAGAACCAAAACATAAGGCAGAATCGAATCTGGAACGATTGGAAAGAACAAGTAATCAATTGGCAACAACTCTTGATGACATAACAATTAACAATATTTGCGCCTCTTTTCAACGGGCTGTCGCTGGAGCTTTGAAGGACCGTTTACAACAAGCAATCGATATTATAATATCAGAACATGGTAATATAAATTGCGCGACTCTAGTAGTCGCTGGTGGAGTTGCGGCAAATCAATATATCAGAACAGAATTAGAGAACATAACCAAAACATATAACTGGCACTTTGTCGCTCCCCCGCTTTCATTATGCACAGATAACGCTGCGATGATTGCTTGGGCTGGAATTGAACAGTTGAAAAATGATTTAGCAAATAATATCAATCTCAAACAAAAATATGATCTAAAATTTATCCCTAAATCTCGCTGGCAACTATAAATTTCTCTCTATCCTAAATTTCTTCTTAACCAAAAATGGATAAATTTATTAACAAAATATCTATCAAATCTTCAATCCAAAATGCGATTTTACCTGCTTGCCGGACTCATCACTTTCCGCAACATAGAATTATCGCTGATTGGGCAGAGATCGTTGGTTTGGAACTTGCAAGGATCACAGTTCCGATCAAGTTAATCACACCGAAATATATAGCAGATAGAAGTGAAGATTTTGATGCTATTGACCCAATCGCTAAAAAACGACGACAACCTAAGGCTGTTCTAGTTTGTGGAATATCAAATCCAGCATTTGCTCTGCGTCTGCAGATGTCTGAGCAACTAATCTTAGAAAGAATAAACTTATATTTTGGCTATAAAGCAATATACCAAATTCAACTCAGAACGGCAGAATTTGCCTTTGTCAAGCAAACCAATTCCTCTATTTTACATAAAAAACAAACTATTTCACAACAAAAAATGGATAATATACAAAATAATATAGAAAAAATCACGGATTTAGACTTAAAACAATTACTAGAAGAAATATTGCAGGGAAGTTTTATAATTGCAACTTAGTAAAAATAATAGTGGAAAAATAAAATGACAAACTTTGACAACCTGGTTCTAGAATATATAGGTAAGATTAATTTACTGATCGTAATAATTTCATTCGGTTATGGAAGCATAGCTTATTACAGACGCAAATCTTTCGAAAAAATTAGCATTTATTACATTAAGTTATATGAATTAGCAAAAGAACTCGAAAGATTAACTATTGATCTGAGTTTAATTCTACAATATTTGAATGCACAAGAAGTTAATAGGAAACAAAAACTTGCAGTCTGCGCTGTAGTTTCGGTTGAATTTTATCATAAATTACAAAATAATTTGAATCTTATTAAGCTATATATCAAATATTATCAAAAAATTTAGATAGTATTATAAAAATAAAATACCAAGTAATTTAATCAATATTTTTTATGCTATAATACTAGAGGAATTTTTTACAATTTAAAAATATTCTGCACCAAATCAAGAAAAGTAAATTGCTGATAGATTAATTGCGGGTTAGTCAAAATTCGCTCAAGATCGGTATATAAATCATCGTCTGCATTGCCGTATGTAGGATTTATAAGCTGGGGATTTGTCTCTAAACCAAACAAAACGCCAGTAAATATTACCAGCAAAACATATGAAACATCAACCCCCGACCCAGCAACTCTAAATTCAAAACGCCTAAACTCAATGCTACTTCCAGGAACCCTAATCGCGGTGCTACGGTTATTAAACCCCCAACTGAGATTTACTGGCGACATAAACCCCGGAACAAAACGCTTCAAATGTGCTACATCAGCGCCATTGGTCAGAAGATACATACTTTGATTAATCAAAGAAAGGGTTCCAGCAATACTTGAAGTGAGCAATGAATTTTTGGTGAAAGCAACTTCAGGCTGAGGTATCGAATAGAGATTATCAGTAAGAAAGCCAGAAGATGCTTGATGGAGACTGGTGTGGATCTGCAAAGCTGAGCCATAATCGTTTTCTAATGGCTTAGGTCTAAAATCTGCGATCCAGCCATATAATAACGCAACTGATTGTATTTTATTTATTAAACCGCGGGTCAGGTCTAAAATAGATTTGATCTCTCCTAGGGGCTGAGTCCTAAATTCATATTGGCCATTTCCTCGCTCTTTCGTCAAAATAACGCCAACCAAATCTGAGAATTTTGAAAGCTGTTTTTCACTTAGAGAGATAGTTTGTTCGGATGAGTCTTTGTTTTGATTAATTTGATTGGACTTGGATTGATTGGGTTTGGAACTATTACGATTAAAAAGATAGAACTCAACTTCAACCCCAAACATCAACCTATATCCCCATTTGTCTTTGAGATATTGGCTCAGCTGGTGTAATAACGATTCTGCCTTGTCGATCTCCATTTCGGGTTTAGTTGCTGCTGGTTTATGGTTATTTTAGGAGAATTGAGGTGATATTAATTTGCTAAGTTGCTGCAAAAAATGGGGCGAACAACGGGGCTCGAACCCGCGACCTCGGGTACCACAAACCCGCGCTCTAACCACCTGAGCTATGTCCGCCATAAGTTTTTTGCTAAAACTTTGTCAAAAGTAACATAAATAGTAAGAAGTTTCAAGCTATATTAATAAATGACACTCTTACTATTTATGGTTAACCTAACCTAGGCTCTACTACGATATTTTGCAAAAGTGAGGTATGTCACAATCGCAAATCCCACCGTCATAGCAAAATATACGTAGATAGTGTGATCAGGCATACTGAGCAAAGTCTGGAGCAAAAGCGCCAAAGCTATTAGCGGCACAACCGGCATTCCAGGACAGCGGAAGGTTCGCTCGAGTTTTGGTTCTTTGTAACGCAAATATATTGTACCAATACAAACTGCAGCAAAAACTGAAATCACACAGCAGTTACCAAGCTGAGCCAAATCGCCAAGTGGAATCGTTGCAGTGATGCATATTATAATCATTGAGATCAGAATTGTTGCGACGTGTGGAGTATGGTGCTTACGATGCAATTTTGCTAAGGCTTTTGGTAGCAAACCGTCTTCAGTAACCATATATAATACCCTAACGACACTGTAAGTCATAACTAGAATTACTGAACTTAGGCCAGCAACGGCACCGATTTTGATGATGAGAGCAAACCACGAAAGACCCATTTTGCTTACTGCCAAAGCTATTGGCTGGGAAACGTTCAAATCTTTATAGTTAACAATTCCAGTTAAAACAGCGGCACATAAAACATAAGTCAAAATACAAATAAAAAGAGCGCCGATCATTCCGATAGGTATGCTTTTTTGAGGATTTTTTGCTTCGTTTGATGCATTAGCTACGGCGTCAAAACCATTATAAGCAGTGAAAACCATAGCAGCGCCACTCGCAATTCCTGAGATTCCAAATTGGCCAAAGGTACCAGTATTTTCTGGAATAAATGGTGACCAGTTTGCAAAGTCAATATAGAATATGCCAACCAAAATAAATGATATTAAAACACCCATTTTGATAAAAACACTGATTGCATTAAACAATGCCGAAGCTTCAACACCACGATATAGAATCATCAAAACACCAACAACAATCAAAGCAGCTGGAAGATTAAACAAAGCAACGGAAGTTGTACCATCTAAATTTTCAATGATCGTTCCAGTAGTATGGGCAAATATTTCGGGTAAATAAATGCCAACATCTTGCAACAACGAAACCATATATCCCGACCAACCGTTGGCTACTGCTGAAATTATGAATATATTACCAACAATCATAATAAAAGCTATGACCCAGGCAATGATTTCACCGAAAATGGCATACATATAGGAATAGGCCCCACCCGACGACGGTATCGTCGAGGATAGCTCGGCATAACACAATCCCGTACAGGCACAGGCTACCCCTCCAAGAACGAAGGATAGCATCACGGCCGGTCCAGCGGCCTGACTTGCTGCCGCTCCCGTTAGAACAAATATTCCAGCACCAATAATCGCACCGATCCCGAGTAGTATAAGCTGGACAGAGCCTAGGGTGCGTTTTAATTTACTTTGGTTCATTTCTTCAACCATTTGCGCGATAGATTTACGCTTGAAAAATTTGTTCAAGTTCATAATTAATGATATTTAATACAGTTATTCAAAATATAGATTAGTATATAGAAAACTTATTGCACGGTTATATGGCAGCGTAATAGAGTTATGCTATGTCACAAAATCCATTCAGCAATATTAGCTACTAAATGGATTTTATGCAATGGTAAATATTTGGTTTATTGCTTGAAGTCTTCTGCGCTATTATCTATTTGTTAAAGAATAAAAATTTCAATAAAGCAAAAAATGTTGGGAATATTTTTTGTTTGTGCTAAACTTTTTTATAGTTTGGTTAAATCAAAAAACAAAATTTAACAGAATAATATATAAAAATTAATAGAAAAAAATGAGCGGCCAAGTTTATACTAATCCACTATTCGTCGGTTTAACAAGACCTCCAATGCTTTTCGGAGCTAGCTATATGTTTGTTTTGATGAATGCTTTTGTTTGTATGATACTATATATAGCAACGTCAGAATTCAAATATATGTTTATGATTTTTCCTATACATATGGTAGCATATTATATATGTTCAAAAGAGCCTTTGATTCTTGAACTCATTCAAATCAGAGCAGCCAAATGTTCTCGCTGTCGCAACTGGATGTTTCACGGATGTAACTCATATGATCCATCGTAGCTTTAGCTATTGCAGTGATATGAAATAAAAAGAAATGCTGAAATTTATTAAAAAATTTTTTACTATAGTCAGGCCCAGTCGCTGGTCTCTATTCAAAAATGAATACGGATCTGGGGGGTTTCTACCATATGTAGCACATTGGAATCCCAATACCTTGATCACTAATAACAATAGCTTGATTCAAATAGTCAAAATCAACGGATTCTCATTTGAAACAGCTGACGACGAAGATTTAGACATCAAAAAAGACTTACGTAATTCTTTATTAAAAAGTATCAACGCATCGAACTTAGAACTATATTTCCATATCATCAGACGCAAACAAGCAACATATCCGAGAAATTATTATAACCCCGACATGCCATTAGGATTTGCAAGCTATCTAGATGAAGCTTGGGTTCGAAAACATCAAGATAAAGAATCATTTGTCAATGAACTGTATATCACTATAGTATGCAAGCCGGAATTATCACTTAATTTTATTAATAAACTTCTAGTATTTTTTAAATTAAGCAAAAAAGATGATTTTGCAGTTCGGATGCATGAATTACAAGAACAACTAGACGAGGTAATCAGTAGGATAATAATTGGACTTGGGCCATATGGAGCAACAGTTTTGGAACTTGAGGAATCAGAAAACGGACCTAGATCTGAACCGATGGAGTTTTTAAGCCAAATAGCAAACTGTGGAGAACACTCGACGATGCTCTATACACCTGCTAACATTTGTAGGCAGCTAAACAACTTTAGGTTGAATTTTTACCGGCGATATATCAGTCTCAAGAAATGGGATGGAACCACTAAATATGCTGGAGTTGTTAGCTTGAAGGAATATGGTCCAAAAACCTGGGCTGGAATGTTGGATGGTTTTTTGCGAATGCCTCTTGAATGTATCATAACCCAATCGTTCAAATTTACCAATAAACAAGCAGCAATCAATAAAATGCAACTTCAACAAAATCGGATGATCCAATCAGGAGACAAAGCTATCTCTCAAATTGCTGAAATTACTGATGCATTAGACCAAGCAATGAGCGGCAGTATTGCTTTTGGCTCGCACCATCTGACGGTGCTATGCATGGCGGATAATCCCAAAACACTAGAATCAAATCTATCTCTAGCAGCAATTGAACTCACTAATACCGGAGGAGTGGGAACGCGCGAAACTATTAACATGGAGCCAGCTTTTTGGGCACAGTTTCCAGGAAATAGTGATTTCATTGTTCGTTCATCAACAATTAATACTTATAATTTATCAGCATTTAATTCTTTGCACAACTATCCGCTCGGCAAAGCAAAAAAAAACCATTGGGGCGACGCAGTGACAGTTTTAGATACAACCTCTGGAACACCCTATTACTTCAATTTTCACTTAAGGGACGTTGGCCATACAATGGTGATTGGTCCGACTGGCGCTGGTAAAACTGTTATTCTAAATTTTCTCTGCGCCCAGTCACAAAAATTTCAATGTCGATTATTCTTTTTTGATAAAGACAGGGGGGCAGAGATTTTTATACGGGCATTAGGAGGACGCTATACGATAATCGATCCAGGTCAAAAATGTAGCCTTAACCCATTGCAGATGCCAGACACCACTGAAAACAGATCGTTTTTAATTGAGTGGCTCAAATATCTAGTCAGTACCCATGGCGAAGAAATTACTGCTGAGGATGTATCAATCTTGACAACAGCCATCAACGGTAATTACAAACTTGCTAAAAAGGATCGAAAACTTTCTAATATCGCTCCCTTCTTTGGACTCGGCGGCCCAGACACTTTAGCAGGCAGGCTTGCTATGTGGCACGGCAACGGATCGCATGCCAAAATCTTTGACAACGATGAAGATATGATCGATTTTCACCAGTCTAATATATTTGGTTTTGAAATGGGCGAGCTTTTAAAAGATAAATCAAGCCTTGCTCCAGTTTTGTCATACATCTTCCATCGGATTAATATTTCCCTGACCGGGACCCCAACAATGATCGTACTTGACGAAGCCTGGGCTTTGATAGATAACCCAGTTTTTGCTCCAAAAATCAAAGATTGGCTCAAGGTTTTGCGTAAATTAAATACATTCGTCGTGTTTGCAACCCAAAGTGTTGAAGATGCAAGCAAAAGCCAAATCAGCGATACTTTGATTCAACAAACTGCAACACAAATATTTTTACCAAATCTAAAAGCAACCCCGGTATATCGCACTGTGTTTATGTTGAGCGAAAGAGAATATGCGCTTATTAAAACAACCGATCCTGGCAGCCGCTTCTTCTTGATCAAACAAGGAAATGATGCTGTAATAGCCAAGATAGATTTGTCTGGAATGGACGACATTATTAATGTATTATCAGGTAGAGCGGATACAGTTGCCGTTATGGATGAAGTTATGGCAACATATGGGGATGATCCAAAAATATGGCTGCCAAAATTTACTGAAGCTTTAAAAAATAAAACCAATAATTGATTGAACGAGGTTTGAGTGCCACAAAATTTAGTTAAAAGAATTATGCTATTGTTGGTATTAATTATAGGAATGTCTATAATTAAACAACCAGGAGAAGGAAGCAAAGCATATGCCGTCTATGATTCAATGACAGAATTCGCTCAACGCGCAACAGATACTGGTAATGCAAGTTTTCTAGATTCTCTAGGGACTTTAGTTACTGTTTTATATGATTGCATAGCTCACAAAGTAGTCTACTGGCCTGGGGATCTAAACAACACTTGCATACCCGATGTAATAGGAAAAGATGGTGTAAAATGTGAAGGCAAAGATTATGTTGGTACATGGAGGAATGTGTTAGCAGCAGCCCAACTAGTCGCAATAGTTATCGTTGCAATTATTACCGTAGTAGCTTCATTAGGCATTGGTCTTCTTTTGATTGGACCAGCTATCCTATTATTTGCCTCGACTTGCGTTGGTGCTTATATAGTGGCACCTCATGAATATGTCTCAATCAAGAAAGGAAGGTGGGATTGTAAATCAAAAGGTGATTTGGGATATGTCAATGCTAATCCGAGCCCCGTTACTCCAACTGATGTTCCTTTCTTTTACACTTGTAAAAACGATGATCCCAAAAACTTAACCTATGGCTATATGGGTGGTGGCCCACTTTGTACCGGTAAGGGTAAGGAATATGCCGTTGAAAACATACCTAATCTTGATGCAAATATTGCTCCGGGCTCAATTATTATTCGTGATATGGGACTTATGTATAAACTAAGGAAGAGAAAAACTGCGTGTCCAAATGATTTAGATTCATATGATGGTAACAATGAAGCAATGACGATCATAACTAAAAAACAAATCGCCAACGCAGAGAGAATTGAAACCAAGGGTAACAATAGAACCGTTGGAGCATTCTACAGACTCAATAATGGTAAAGTTCAACTTTGCGCAGTAACATTATCCACTTTCATGCCTATAATCCTTGGATGCACCTCTGTTGCTCCACCAAGAGAGAATTTTGAAGTTGATCCTGAGACTAAAAAATTTCTTGCTGATAATAGATGTTCATATTTTCTAAGCGGGAGAGAAGATCTTAGAAGTGCGGGAGAATATATATTAACCACCACAGCATCTAATCAAACTGGATTGTTTTTAACTGGAGATATGCATATAACAAGCACTATTGTTGGCTGTTTGCGTGATTTACTTGTCCAAGTATTTATAAATCCCAGCAATTCGGGTAACAATTCATTTCTAGGCATAATCCAATCGGGAATGCGTAATATTGTTATCGCAACTTTATTATTATATCTGACTCTGTTAGGAATGAAAATCATCACATCCCCAAATCCTCCACAAAAATCAGAAGTGATGCTTTATATACTAAAATTTGCCTTGGTAACTTATTTTGCCCTAGGTAACGCGTGGTACGCCAAAGATGCCACAAAACAAGATGGACTAGGCCTGTACCAAGGAATGTTGGATACAATGGATAAAGTCGCAGGTATTTTTCTTAACGCTAGTGATAGATATGATCCGGTGAAACCATGTCAATATGGTAACGGTGACAAAAATATTTTGGCTGGTGGTAGTATGGCAGGATTCAACGGTATCAAACCAACTAATATGCCAGGGGGCAGTAACGGAGTTGTTCAATTTACAGCATGGGATCTTCTTGATTGTAAAATATCAAACTATCTCAATCTTGGCATGTGTAGCTATAATCTCTCTGGAATGGCGGCACTTTGGTTTATGCCTCTATCATTTTTGAGCGGCGGCACTACTCTACTTTTTGGCCTTTGTAGCTTGGTTTATATTCTGATGCTTGCAACAGTTGTATTCAGATTCGTTCATATAGTGATTTTAGCTATGTTCCTTACTACAATATTAGTATTGTTGGCACCAATAATGATTTCATTTGCCTTGTTTGAATACACTAAAAATACTTTCCAAAGCTGGATGAAAATGTTAATAGGCTATACCCTATATCCTGGCATGCTTTTTGCATTTATTGCTCTGATGTTATCAACTTTTGATAGCATGTTCTACGGCTTTGCTCCAAAAGATATTGATACTTATAGACAACCTTGTTCGGCTGGATACTGCCTTGATCTCACTGCTCTATGTAAAGGTCAACAATCGATGTACTGCACTATTATGTCTGATGTTACACCTAAAAATGCCTTTCCAACAAATGCAGCTTGTGAAGTTTCAACCGGAGCTACAATGGACAAAATAAGTGAAACCAAAGATCTATTTTTGGGTATCAAAGTAAAATCTATGAAAGGTGTATTCGGAGCATCATTTTATATGCCGATGCTTAAATTAATGATGTTTGCTGTATTATTCTATTTCTTCACTAATGCCGTCATCCAGTTTATGGAATCACTCTTCGAGGTTGTAGGTCTTTCTGGTATTGCTGGGGGCGATATCAGTAAACAAGCTGGTCAGGCAGCTAAAGCCGCTCTTCTTGGACCTGCTGGGGCTGCTTTGAGTCTAGCCAAAATGGCAATGTCTAAGAAAAAAGAAAGTGGATCTGATGATCAAAAAAATAGGTGATAATATGTTTGAGAAATATATTGAGTATTTGATATCCAGCTTGGTAAAGCTTTATGAAATTTACATATAATCCCAAAAAGATGATATATACTATTACAAAATCTTTGAAAAATCTTGCTCGATTGTTTAATTCGCATCAAGCAAAACTAACTTTATTTTTGTATTTTTGCTATATACTATTTCCATCTATTTCATATGCCGACTCAGTTTATCAAAATTGCATATACGGCAATCAAGCAGATTTTATTAAAGGGGATAAAGCTTTACCTAGCTCATTATATGTCAGACCAATTGGAGAAGAATGCTACAAAAACTGTCAATCAGAATGCGCCTCTGCTTTTGGTTTGCCAGTACCACTATATTCTGGTGCAGATAATACTGATTTACAAAAGAGTGTCGATAGTGGAGGCAAG
>CALKVD010000136.1 GCA_937996615.1 uncultured Rickettsiales bacterium
ATTATTTATGATCTACCACAATATCTTGTTGCAAAAGCTAAACCAAACAATCTTATATGCTGCCATATTGATGTTGTGGGCAATTTTTCAATGCCCAATTGCAATTGCCATTCCTAGAGAAGCTGGAAATACTTTGGTTGGTTCTAGCAAATATAATAGCGTTAGTAGTCAAGCTAATAATATCAATACAGATATCGATGACGATGATCCGATAGCGGAAAGTGCTGATTCTGATACAATGCTTGTTTGTGATTCTTGGGAAGGATATAATCGTGCTATGTTTGATTTAAATACTAAAATAGATAGGACAATAATTCTCCCAGCATCAAAAGTTTATCGTGCCATGTTATTTCCTAATTGGGCTAGGCAAGGAGTGGGTAATTTTTTGAGTAATCTTAGAGAACCTACCTATATGTTCAATTCTATTCTACAAGGAGATCCTAGAGCATTTTTCAGTTCCAGTTTTCGTTTTGTATTTAATTCAATTTTTGGATTATTTGGTTTTATCGATTGGGCAAAACATAAAGTGCCACAAAAAAAAGTAGATTTTGCATCAACTTTGCAGCATTGGGGAGTGGTGAACGGTAATTACATGATTCTACCAGTTTTAGGGCCCTCAACTGTTAGAAGTACTGTCGGCTTGATTGCTGATATACTTACCGACCCATTTTTATATGCCTTCCCTAGCGGTGTGATAGAAAAAATGCTGTTATTAAATATAGTCCATCAACGTGATACTTACGATGATCTTATTAAAGAAATAGAATCAACTTCTCTTGATAGATATTTAACTTTTCGTAGTATATATTTGCAAAAACATGTTGATAAAAATCCTAAATGCATCGCGATACTTAAAGGAATAAAGTCAAAATGATAAAGAATATTTTCTGTACCTACTTCCCGAAGTATATTTTCTAAATATACTAGAAAGTTAATTATTTTAAATTCTACCAGCATTAGATTAATGTTGTCAGTTACAAGCTAGATATATATAATAATTTTATATGCTTTTAGTAATTACTGATCAAATTTTTGCTGCAGGTTACTAGCATAGATTGTTAAAATATTGTAGAATATGGCGAAATTTAAATTGTACATCAATTTTTCTTTTCGTTTATTATTAGATTAATACACTAAGTTTGTATAGTTTTATGCTTAATAAAAAAAATGAATCTGTTAGCAAGCTAGACAGCTGGTATAGTGAGGCTTATTCTAGTGCTGTTTTGCAGCGTAATGTTTTTATGCTGATAGCCATAATATCAATCATAGTAACGATCTCAGCAGTTTTAGCACTTAGGTATGTCAAAAATACCAAAAGCATTGAACCATTCGTGATTGAGATCGAACGCAAAACAGGAATACCAACAGTAGTAGATCCCTTGACTGTGCATAACTATTCTGCCAATGAAGTTGTTAAAAGAGCCTTAGTTATGCAATATATAAAAGCAAGAGAAGAATATTTCTCACAAACTTTTCAGTATAATTATGGTAGTGTGATTAAAGTTATGTCCTCACCGACTGTTTATTATAATCAGTACTTACCCCAAAGCAATCCACAGAATCCAAACAGTTCTGCGGCACTATTAGGGCAAGATGCAAGTAAAACAGTTCAATGGAAATCTATAATATTTCCAACCGATAATACAGCTCAGGTTCGTATTCAAGTCGATACATATGGTAGTGCTAATAAAAATAAGCAAGACAAGATAATATTAATCGGATTTGAGTTCCAGAAACTTGATTTAAATGAAGCGGACAGATTAATAAATCCACTTGGTTTTGTTGTGACCCTATATAGAATTGAAGATGAAAATACAATAAGGCAGTATTAAGCAAGATTAGAAACACAAATACAAATATCATATTATAAAATCATGATTCACTTTTATCACATCTGTAAAATTTTTCTGTCGCTAATAGTTTTGATAATTCTAAGCTATTATGTTGATATATATACAAGCCAAAACAAAGCTTTTGCATCAAATTATCCAATCGCCACTGACAGCCGAATCAAGACTTTTGTTTATAGTGAAAACGAAGTGTTTCCAATCATACTCCACTATGGATATCAGACATCATTAGAGTTCGGTAGAGGGGAGACAGTTCAAACGTACTCTGTGGGCAACAGTTATGCTTGGCAATTTTCTTCAGTTGGCAGAACAATGTTCATCAAGCCACTAGAAGAGAATATTATAACCAATATGACTGTCATCACTAACAAACGTCGCTATTATTTTGAACTCCATTCTAAGTCACTGATTGGCGCATCCGACGAAGAGTTATCATATGCAATCAGATTTTTTTATCCTGACGAATTGGAAGATCAATTAAAGCCAGAAGCTACTCATTCGAGCTCTGGTTCTGATGCTGCTTCTGTGCCAGTAATCAAGCCATATAACTTTAATTATAAAATTTCAGGCTCAAATAAAGTTGCTCCAACTTCTGTTTTTGATGATGGGATTAACACCTATTTTGAGTATGAAAAAGAGCAAGACTTCACTCCAGAAATATTTCTAGAAAATGACAAAAAAGTTTCGCTAGATCTTAGAAGAGTTGGTAATTATTTGGTAACTAATAATACTGGCTCTAAATTCACAATAGTTTATAAAAGAACATCGGTTGTTGTAACGGCAAATAAAACAAAATAAGATACATAATATATATTAATAATAAGTATAAAAGATGCAGGATACAGATCAAAAAAAAATCGAACACATACCTCCAGAAGATAATCAATATAATTTTGATGAAAGTGATGCTTTGGATATAGAAAATAATGATTCTTTAGAAGATAATTCAATCAAAAGCAAAATTCAACAGATGCTCAATGACCCAGTGAAAAAACGTAAAGTTATTTTGATTCTGATCATAATTGGATTAATGGGTATAGTTGGGTTCTACTTTTTATTCTATGGTAGTTCAAACAATCAAATCACAAATCTGCCACAAGAGCCGCAATTGCAAATTCAGCAAAAATTTATTCCAAGTAATAATTTCGATCCAATACCTCAGAATAATAGTTCACCGATAATTAACGATATCAACAAACAGCTTGCACCACAAAATATTGCCGAGCCAAAAGTACCTTTGCCCCCACCTCCACCACCTCCAACCGAGCCGACACCGCCAATACCTATCCCACAGCAGCCTGTCTTACCAGTTCAGCAACCCCAAATGGTGATTCCAATTGCACCAGCACCAACAATTATATCACCATCAATTTCCAGTCCTGATAATGCAGAAAAAAAAATGGCAAGAATGCGAGCAGGTATAGTAGTTTTTGGTGGTTCGGGAGGGACAAACAATATCGAAAATGCAGATAATCCTAATTCAAATGGTGATACAAACAAAGGAGCTAAACAAAATCAAGCTGGGACCACATCTAAAGCTTCAGCGAAAGATTATCTAGGGTTTGACGGTGGAGTTATAGATAATTCTGATATCCTGCAACCATCTACCGCTTCTTCTGTAGTTGCTACTAAAGTTAATAATTTAGATCGTTCATTGATTCAAGGGAAGATAATTGATGCGGTGCTTGAAACTGCGATCAACACACAGCTACAAAGCCCTAGTATAGTCAGAGCAATATTATCTCGTGATACCTATGCTGAACAAGGTAAAAATGTTTTAATACCCAAAGGATCAAGATTAGTTGGAACCTACTCAGCCGCAACTACTGCTGGCCAAACCAGGATACTTGTAACTTGGACTAGGATTATTACTCCATCTGGAGTTGATGTTGCAATTAATGCTCCAGCTGCAGATAGTTTAGGTCGTGCTGGTCTCGAAGGTTTCTATGATGATGCATTGTTTAATAAACTTTCGGCATCATTTCTAATTTCTTATATAATTCCGCTTGCAATGCTTAGAGCAACTAATTCGGGCAATGAGCAAACCACAACTACAACTACAACTGGCGAAAAAGGCAAAACAACCAGCACAACCAGCACAGCCAAAACTCAGATGATGCAAAATGCTAGACAGCAATTTTCAAAAGTCGCTCAAGATGCTATTGAAAAGCGCTTTCCTGGTACTGTAACTGTATCAGTTGACCAGGGTAGTACCGTCAAAATTCTAGTCGTCCAGGATCTTGTTTTTCCTTCTGCTGCAATCAATAAGTCAAGAGGTAATATTTTACCATGACAACAACACAAGTAACGGCATTAGAAACCTACCTTGCTCCTCTTCAGTCGATCTTTCTCGAAGAAGGAGTAAACGAAGTTTCAATTAATAAACCAAAAGAAGTTTGGGTAGAAAAAAGAGGTGACTTAAGAAAAGAAGACATACCATCTCTTGATTTTGACCATCTTCGTTCTCTAGCGCTCCTGATCGCAAGTTCAACAGAGCAAAAGATTAGTGAAGAAACTCCTCTTCTATCAGCAACTTTACCAAATGGTTTTCGTATCCAAATTGTGATCCCGCCAGCTTGCGAACCAGGATCGATTGGAATGTCGATCCGTAAACCGTCCAGCATGAATCTAGATTTGGATGCATACGAAAAAATGGGTGCGTTTGATAATACCGCAGTGGAAAATATCGTTGATGAAAATAATAAAATATTAAATGATTTGCTGAATGCTAGAAAGATCAAGGAGTTTCTTTATAAAGCTGTAACTGCCAAAAAAAATGTCATAATTAGCGGCGGAACTTCAACGGGTAAAACAACTTTTACTAACGCGATGCTGCTTGCGATTCCAACCGAAGAACGAATAATTACTTGCGAAGATTCAAGGGAAATAGATCTAAAAATGCATCCAAATCGACTCCATCTACTAGCGTCTAAGGGCGGCCAAGGTCGTGCTAAAGTATCGATTCAAGATTTGATAGAAGCATGTCTCCGCCTTCGTCCAGACCGAATTATCGTTGGTGAGTTGCGGGGGGCAGAGGCGTTCAGTTTTCTCCGTGCTATTAACACTGGCCACCCTGGATCAATCTCGACCCTGCACGCCGATACCCCGCAAATGGCGATAGAGCAGCTAAAGTTGATGGTGATGCAAGCAGGGATGGGGATTCCTGCTGAGCAAATACGTGATTATATTTTGCATGTTGTTGATGTAATAATACAATTGAAGCGAGGAGCAAAAGGAAGAAGATATATTTCGGAAATTTTCTTTACTGGAGCTCAGAATTAATGATAACAAATAATTTAAGATTATTAATAATTGCATGGCAAAAAAACTAGATGAATTTATTAACAAATTTAGGAATATCGTAATAGGTGGGATACTATTTGTTTGTGGCGTTCTATTATTAATACATATTTCAGGATTAATATTCATCGCGACCGAGCCTTCAACCAACCAATATAAACAGTTGTTATTAATTTCTCCATTGAAAATTATAAAATCATTTATTCCAGAAATGATTTTGCAATACTATGGTACTTGGTGGATGCAAAATTTTCACCAGATGGCTTGGAATTTTTATGGATATTTTCCGCTTAGATATTTAGCTTCAACCACAATACCAATGCTAATGTATTTAGCTCTAATCTGGATATATCGCAAACAATTATATGACTTGAGGCCCTATAAGAAAAAAGAAGCAGTTCATGGCGATGCACGTTGGGCTACTGAAGAAGATATCCAAAAAGCTCAGCTAAGACAAAAGGACGGAATGCTGATCGGAAAGGATGATCGAGGGTTTTTAGTTGCTGGGGGATATCAACATGCTTTACTTTTTGCGCCAACTGGTTCTGGTAAAGGGGTTGGTTTTGTGATTCCCAATTTGCTTTACTGGACGGAATCAGTTATTGTGCATGACATCAAGCTAGAAAATTATGAACTCACTAGTGGCTGGAGGAACAAAATGGGTCAACCGGTTTATGTCTGGAGTCCAGCTGACCCAGACGGCTATACCCATTGCTATAATCCAATAGATTGGGTGAGTAAAAAACCTGGCCAAATGGTCGACGATGTCCAGAAAATCGGCAACCTGATTATTCCAAAACGTGAATTCTGGGAAAACGAAGCTAGAACTTTGTTTGTAGGTATAACATTGTATCTATGTGCCGCTGAAGATAAAATGCAATCATTTGGCGAAGTTGTGAGAATATTACGTAGCGACGACGTTGTTTATAATCTAGCTGTTGTCTTGGATACCTTGGGTGACATCATCCACCCAGTGTCATACATGAACCTAGCTGCGTTCTTGCAAAAAGCTGATAAAGAACGTTCTGGGGTAATCTCAACCCTAAACTCCGGCCTTGAGCTTTGGGCTAACCCTTTGATCGATACTGCAACAGCAACCAGTGATTTTAATATCCAAACGTTTAAAAAGGAACGTACGACTGTATATGTCGGTTTAACCCCTGATAATCTAAAACGACTTCAGCCACTGATGCAGGTTTTCTATCAACAAGCAACTGAATTCCTTTCTCGTAAAATGCCTGGTAGCGATGAGCCATATGGCGTTATGTTTATGATGGACGAGTTTCCGACGTTGGGTAAGATGGAGCAATTCCAAACTGGTATCGCTTATTTCCGCGGCTATCATGTCCGTCTTTTTCTAATTATTCAGGACACTCAGCAGCTTAAAGGGATCTACGAAGATTCTGGGATGAATTCGTTTCTTTCTAATACTACCTATCGGATAACTTTTGCTGCAAATAACTATGAAACAGCAAATCTAATTTCGCAATTATGTGGTAATAAAACTGTTGAAACTGTTTCTGCTAGTAAACCCAAATTCCTAGATTTCAACCCAAGCTCTAGGTCACTCAATGTCTCTCAAGCTCAACGCGCCTTGCTATTACCACAAGAAGTTATAACACTACCTCGTGATGATCAAATTATTTTGATCGAATCTTCACCACCAATAAAAACCAAAAAAATCAAATATTATGAAGACAGTATTTTTAAAAAGAGATTACTACCAGCTACAATTATTCCTCAGCAAGAGCCATATGATCCCGATGTAATCAAAGAAAAACGAGAAGCTGCTAAAAATAAAAAAGATAAGAAGGATAAAAAATAGCAACCAGCAATAAAAATATCGGTGTTAATAAATAATGAAATACTATAAAAATTATATACTCATTCTGGGAATTATTTTTTCTCTAACGGGATGCGGCGTTAAGGGTGATTTATATCTTGATTCAGATAACCAAAGGCAATTATCTGATTAGAGATAAAACACTTTCAGCAGCAACTTGACCAAGGCTATAGGCTTCCTCCCTATTAATGACAATTTTGCTGTTATAAACCCTATGCATCTTTTTTCCATTGGGAGATGCGAACATCGCATTCAGCTTTAATTTTTTGCTGGTATGATTACTACAGCTATTCGTTGTTTTAGTAATTTGATTTTCTATACAGCTTTGGATTGTATTGCCGGTTTGATTATTTTTTATATATCCTAGTATTTCAGCATATGCACCAACTGGGGTAGTACAATCGCCAGTTATATGTTGCAAAAAAGCTCTTTCAGCAGTAACGCATATTTCTGTTTCAATATCATTTAGCTTTGCTAAAGCATCGCATAAATCCCAATTATCGCGGCGGCACTGGGCTACTATCGCTCCTTGTGCTGCTGCTGGAGTGAAATATTTCATGTCCAAAATTTTCTGTGTATGATGTAGTAGTCCAAGACGTTGCAGTCCGGCAGTAGCTAAAACAGCGGCATCATAGAGGCCATCAGCTACTTTAGACAATCGGGAATCAACATTACCTCGCATTTCTACTACGCGTAAATCATTTCTATAATGTAATAAAATAGACTTGCGTCTAGTCGAGCAAGTTCCAACTAACGCATTTTTTGGTAATACGCTCAGATCTTTTTCTATTTGATTTAGGGTAGAAAATTTTTGAGTTGATTGGGCATCCGCCATATGTTGTAATCTCTCAGCTACATTTTGCAATTTTGGTGATACTATAAGACAATCAGCAGCAGTATCTCTGAGCATAACGCAAGGCAAAGCTAATTCATCATGTCCTATAACAGGCATATCTTTCATCGAATGAACTGCGAAGTCTATTTTTTTTTCAATTAAAGCTTCTTCAATTTCTTTAAGAAATAAACCCTTACCCCCAATTGCTGCTAACGACTGATGATATAAAATATCTCCAGTCGTTTTAATTGGTACTAATTCATATTGAATTGCAAAGTCCATTTTTTTTACTAAGGCTTCAGCAACAGTTCTTGCTTGTACCATTGCTAAGCGACTTGATCTAGTTCCAACACGCAGTAATTTTGACACTATTTAGCATAAATTTTATTAGTTTTTTGGTCCTAGATATTCAAAATGGACTACAATCCTAGGGGATTTTCCTCTTTCGCGTTTGCAGATTTTTTCTATCATTCTACCGATAGTTTTATTAATTTTAGATCTTTCTGTACGCTCTATAGTGTTAATGATGATTTTTTTAACTTCATCAGATAATGTATCAATTAAAGCTAGGTCCTCTTGATCGTCTTTATCTAATAGTCCAATTGCTAAGATTTTTGGTCTTTTGATCAGTTTTTTGTTATTATTCAACAAAGCCAAGACAACTATTGTGCCGTTGTCTCGCATATCGCGACGTTCCCGGAAGATGAGGTTGCTTTCGTCTATAATATCATTACCATCAACTCCTAGATAACCAGATTCAACATTTGCTATTATGGAAGGGGTATTGCCACTTAAATGAACAACGGCACCGTTTGTAACTTCAATACTTTTTGGTGCCCCACATTTATTAGCAAATTTACAATGTTCGTGTAAGTGAACTGCTTCGCCATGGACTGGGATTGCTAATTGAGGGCGGATTAGTTCATACATTCGAGCTAGTTCTTCACGTGCTGGGTGGCCTGAAACATGGACAAAATGGTCTCGTTCTGTCATTACTTCGATTCCTGCGCGACAGAATTGATTTAGCAGATTAGAAATGCGTTTTTCATTTCCAGGAATAATTTTGGAAGAGAATATGATTGTATCACCTTGTTGCAATTGGATATCTGGGTGTTGGCCGCTGGCCATTTTATTTGTAGCAGCCAGAACTTCGCCTTGGCAACCAGTACATATAATTAAAACTTCATTGCGTTTATAATGCTTAACTTCCGATGGCTGAAGAAATTGTTCCAAATCTGTTAAATAGCCTGAATCTC
>CALKVD010000137.1 GCA_937996615.1 uncultured Rickettsiales bacterium
TTTTATTCGGGCCAAGATTAAGACAATTTATAGTTGCAATACCTGTGGCCGTATTAATAGGGGATTTATAAAAATTTTTTCATCCGATCTAATGATTCTTGTTTACCAATAACACTCATGAATTCATAAACTCCAGGAGAAACAAAAGTACCAATAATTATTGCCCGCAAAACCTGGATTAGGGTTTTATTATCAATACCCTGGCTAATGACAAATTCGCCGCCCCAAGATTTAATCCCAGCAACCGTCCAGTCATCGAGATTTTGGAGCGAATTATATATCGCTTGAATCTGTGACATTTTAGTATGGTCTGCCAAAATAGAATTAATCGCCTGACTGTCTTCTGGGTTAATCGAGATTTGAACTGAGTTTTTAGAGTAGAGATAAAGAAAAGCTAATTCGCTAAGTTCTTGTAAAGTTTTTGCTCTAGGCTTTAGGTACCCAAGGCCAGTAGCTAATCTTTGTTGCAAAATATTAATTTTTTCGGAACTAATTAGGTCTATGAGATTAATTGAGTTGTTTATAGGAGTATTGGCAAGAGTATCGGTAATATTAATAAGTTTTTTGGGAATTATCTCGCAAATATCTCTAATTAAGCGATCATTATCGCATTTTTTGATATATGCACTGTTGATATGATCCAGCTTTGGTTGGTCAAAACGAGCAGGCCCCTTGCTAACATTTTTGATATCAAACTGCTCAATGGCTTGCTCTAAATCAATGATGTCGGTTTTACCATCCCCCCCCCAACCAAGCAACAGCAAATAGTTGACCATAGCTTCAGGCAAATATCCCAAATCGCGATATGTAGAAAGACCTACCGCTCCGTGCCTCTTGGAAAGTTTTGATCCGTCACTACCATGAATTAGAGGGATATGTGCATGTTCTGGGATTGGCCATCCCATATTGCGATATATCTGAATTTGGCGGAAGGTATTGGTGAGGTGATCATCGCCGCGAATAATGCAGTTTACACCCATGTCATAGTCATCAACCACCACAGCTAACATATAAGTCGGCGTTCCGTCAGCACGCAATAGAACCATGTCATCAAGCTCGTTGTTGCTCACTGTAATCTGCCCCTGGACTAAATCAGTATAGGAATAGGCAGAATCTATATCGACCGCAACCTTGAGGCGAATACAAGGTCGCAAACCTTCTGGCGTCCGCCTGTCGGAATCTCGCCATGGGCTAGCAATCTTAGCATAGCTATTTTGGCGTTTCATCTCAGCAATTTCTTCGGGCTGCAAATAGCAATAGTATGCCTTACCCATTTTCACCATTTGCTCAGCAACCTCCCGGTGCCTCTCACTTCTTGCACTTTGGTATACCACCTCACCATCCCAATTTATTCCTAGCCACTCTAGACCGTCGAGAATCGCTCTGACAGCTTCGGGGGTGGAACGCACTTTGTCCGTGTCTTCGATTCGCAACATAAATCTGCCATTGCGCCTTTTAGTGTGAAGCATATTGAAAAGAGCAGTTCTAGCGCCTCCGATATGGAGATAGCCTGTTGGGGAGGGAGCAAATCTGGTAATAATCATATTGATATCTTTATTGATGAATTGTTTTTTTTATACTTATACTACTAATTATATACTTCTAATGATAGCATATATATACTTAGGGTTTAAATCTATTATATCGGACACTAAATTAATTCCGCATCCGCATTATAGCATCATTAAATTTTTTATCTCTGGAAGTACCTAAAGAAAAAAAATATAATTTTTTTTTCAAAACTAAACTATATCAAACAGTTAATTGATCATCAAAAAGAAAATTTTGTTTTACATTAAACTATAATTGGTGTATTATGCAGGTAGGCGATCACCACTGCCACTACCCCCTCCCCCTTTATTAATAATCACATTATGGAAAATATCCCACTAAATATTAATCAAGAAACAAAAACCCAACCAACCCAAAATCAAATAGCTGTTGCAAATCAGCAAACGCAAAATACAAATAACGCTACCCCAAACCCAAAATTCGCGGATAATTCTCAAGAATCAAGCAACAACCTAAGCATGTCATTCGAAAATGCGATGAACGAACTGGAAAAAATTGTTGCGGCGCTGGAAGGAGGCCAGTTGCAACTGGAAACTGCAATAAAGTACTATGCGCGTGGCTTAGAGCTACATAAGAATTGCAATGAGTTATTAGAAAATGCTAAACTGAAAGTGCAAAATATTTTACATAACCAGGGCAAAGCTGTTGATGTTGCTAAATCTAATCTGGAAGATGAATATTCGAACAATAATCATCAGTAAACCTCGGAACAGTAGGCCGCAAGAACTAATTTAATCTGTTAATCAATGAGATATTCATAACCATAAACTAAAAACTGATACCCGTTATTATAACGAATACCACTCTCTACGCTACCAATCGAAAAAGCAACACGAACCTTTTTATCATATTCAGCCACCAATCTCCCATTTTTTATTTCCTGAGCAATGAACTTAATTATTGCTGAGCTTGGCTTGTCTTCATATGGCAAAAAATTGATTTCTTGGATTCTGATATTGCGCTCAATCGAAAATTTATAGCGAATTATTGGACTGTCAGGGTTAGAATTAAGATTCATTTGGGAAGAAAATCTGTCCAAAACCTGGTCTGAAGACATCGCTTTAACTCGGTCAAAAAATTCCCTATACCCTTGATTTGTAGCATAATATGGTAGATATGTCTCACGCATTTTAACATAGTATTCCAACAAATAAGTCGCAACTTCTCCGTCAACAGTGAGCTTGCCCCCATCCAAAGGAATAATGCGATACATATCTTCAACTTCTGGAGATGAATATAACGCAAACGGAATCCGAGTAACATCAGACGAAACCTTGGCAGTATGCATAATCATTATCGCGGTAACCATAATAGCCAAAGCCAAAATACCAGCATAAATTCTCTCAGTAGATGGAGTGAAATACTTATTGACGAACCATCTTCTAGCATTTAGAAAATATTGCCCGCTTTTAACTTGCCGATTAAAGAGTTCTAAATCATTGTTAATAGTCTGATCAAACTTTTGCTGCTCCGGAAGTAGATTTGTAATATTTTTCCTATTTTCCTGATCAGCTGCTAGATTTTCTGCTTTTTTACTTCCTATTTGGTGCATTTGGTTATTCAAGTTAAAATTTTGATTTTAAAAGCAATTTTTGATCCTAATTCTATCTTATTAGCATTCTGCTCCAATGGCAATCTTTAGATCGAGACAGATTAAGTTGTATCGTATTAAAATAGTAAACTCATAGCAATATTCGATTCTAATTGTATGCATTATTACCTTATTTAATTAAAATATTTAATTAAAAATATATTGAATAAGTTTTTTACCTTGAATTATTCTAAATTTAGGATAGACTGAAGAGCTCTTAATTTGTTAAAAATTATTTTATCAGTGATTCAAAATCCAATAAAAATTTATATTGAAACTAAGATCAAATTACATATGGTTAATGTATTATTAACCATATGTAATATAGCTTCGATATTCGGAGATAATTATATTAGTCAACCTCTATTGGATCAAAATAGACTACTATTGCTTCAGGCAATAAATGAAAAGACTCAGACACAATGTACTTTCGCCAAGCTCTATATTTTGTCATTTATAATATTTTTAGATATCAGCGAATTCACAAAACAACCTTTTTTTATAGTTCCATTTTCTGAAGTTACTAAAACAATACAAAATACTAAAAATATTTTTTGTCTGTTGCAAAATATCAACACTTCTCAACTTGCTGCAGTGGCAATATTTTTAGGTTACACCTTGATTATGGTTAACAAATGCTTAATTCTTAATAGAGAAAAAAAAGATATTGATATTATGGTAGATCGGAAG
>CALKVD010000138.1 GCA_937996615.1 uncultured Rickettsiales bacterium
CGAAAGGCGCTTCGTCTGTCTCCAACCTGGTCAAACGATTCGCTCAGAAGTTGCGCTCTTCTAAAACTAATGTCAAATGGCCGCAAAACGATGGGCAAATTAAACATATTTTCAGGAATGATCGTGGTCATATTGCTGATACTCCTCAAAATAGAAAATTAATCAAAGAAACAATAGATAAACAGAACTACCTTGGTAAAGACAGGTATGGCAAAGAAATCTATGGCAGAACCCAAAGTAATGGCAAACAAATTTGGGTTGAGGTAAGAGCTGGGGTTATACAAAATGCTGGAGAAAATATCAAATCTATAGATCTAATTAAAAAATATAAGTTAAAATAATAAAAAATATGACATATTTGCCCTGTAGAAAACATTTGGAAATTCTTGGTGATATATTATATAGCTATTGGCTAGATAATGATAAAAAAGTAGAAGATATTTCAATTTTAGGTAGTGCAATACAGTTAGCAGATGATGAAAACATAACTTTAGATCCTGCAGCATGGAATGATTGGTTGGAAGCTATTGATGGAGAAAAAGCGGAGATCATTTTAGATCAAAATGTTTGGATTATAAAAAATAGTTATCAAGACAGATATATTTCTAGAGGTAATCAGTATCTTGATCTAAAAAAAGGTTATATAGCAGCTCAAAAATTTTTAACAAAATGGATGCAAATGATGGGGGATTCAGTGGAAATAAAAGATTTTGCAGAATGGCTAACCTATGAAAGATGGAGTGATGCTGTTGGAAAAACAGAGTGATTTTATCGCAAATATATAATATTAATATTTGTACAATAAAAAAATTTCAAAAAGTACTTCCCAAGAAATATTATATTGATATTATAGGATTTAATATATATGTAACATATTTGAGGTTGGGAAGTGCCTATGTAAAAAAAATATTTATTTAGCTGATCTTATTTAAGCCGATCACAACGGGCTGATGTATACTCCCCTGCTCGAAGAGGGGCCAGCGGTTCATTCTGCGCCATCTTTCGGCAAGG
>CALKVD010000139.1 GCA_937996615.1 uncultured Rickettsiales bacterium
GGTAGTTGATATGTGCTAGCGTACAGGAGCTAAGATTTTTGAAGCCTAATTCACAAGCTGAATGCTGAGTATGCTCGATTGGATATTATTTAGCATTATAATAAGACTGAAACTAATTAAAAATTCAATTAGAAGGCTATTTCTAAGTCCTTAGAATGCTTGCTTCTGTTTTTCTATATTTTCAATTATTTTATTAGCTTTGCCACTTTCTACATATGCTATTCGTGCGATTGCAATACTGTTGCAGATGAACAACACCCCGAGAAACATGGTTGCTTTGGTGATTATATTATTTGCTGCATGGGGCGAGACAAGATTATTGCCCCCACCTAGACTTGAAACGGCGTCGCTGTCGCTTTTTTGCAGCAGAACCAATAAAATCAGTAGCAGTACTATAAAAATCTGGGCAACAATTAAAACTGTGGTCATATATTAATTAATGATAAAAATATTGCTTGTTATCAGCTGATTCTATTAGTTTTATACAACAACAGAAATAAGCATAAATTAAAGTATAAATGGTTATTTGTAAATTTCAATATAATCGTCTGTTTAAAGTTGATACCATTATTTTTTCGCTTTTGCTATTGGTGAATATTGTCATTATAGCTAAGGGTTATATCAAAACGTTAATATATATTTTATACATGTTAATATATCTCTTATGTGATAAAGAGTGATAAACCAATAGAATTGTAGCGTTTTTAACTCTAAAGTTAGTTAATTTTACTGAATGATTAAATAATTTTGATTATTATAGCTTGCATAGTTGAGAAAAGTGTTGTACAATCAATTCAAAGTCATTTTAATATATTAATTAAATCATGAAACAAAGTGTTGCAAATATATTGAATTTCAACGGTACACCAAGTCAATCTTTTGGTATTGGTAGTTTATTGAATATAAAACCTAGATATATAACTGAGAGTATTAATGCTGCGAATAACCTACATAGACGTAAAGCCAATTTTACTAGATTTTCAACCGCACCAAATCTTCTAACTGATAGGCGACTTATCATGGGTCAGATGGTGGTTACGCAGAATCAGTTTGGGTCGCTCCACAATGGTTTCAGATCATCTCTGCCTCCTATACCATCTCTTCGGCACCAGATGCACAAATCGCCAGAATTGGATTTTTTTAGCGAATCCGAATTCAGCAATACTCCCCCTGTTGCTATCGAACAGACTGTAGAAAAAAAGGTTGAGGAAGAGCAAATCGCTGAATCAGAAGACGAGCAATTGAAGCAAAATTTTATTATAGAATCCTTTTCGAAAATTAAGCTTGAATCTGACAAGATTAATTCTGAGGTTACACAAAAACTTCAGGAAGCAGGAACTCGAATAACTAAACTGGATCAATGTTGGAATCAAGATGGCAATAATAAGGAGGTGCAGCGACAGGTCTTGCCTCAGGGGGGAGGGCAAGGTCAGCAACAGATCTTGCTTCAGCGACAGAACCCAGTTGGTTCCCTAAATTTTGAATTTGAACAGAGTATGTTTATCAAAATATCTGATGAAATCGAAACTAATAAGCAATCAATTCGCACAATTAACGCAGCAATTGCAGTTCATTCTACATTAGCCGACCAGCTTAGCATAGAAATAACAGAATTCGGACTAGATATTAATTCTGCCAAAATAAGAGTGGAAAATCTAAATCATCAGCTAGATGGAGGAATTCTAGGTTATATCAATAGATTCCGAAATAATACTTGGTTTGGAGATTTTATATTTAAACTTGGTAGCTATCTATCAATTGGCGGGGCAGGATTAGGTATTGGTGCTTATCTGCTGGGTGGTGGAAAAGTGGGTGGGGGAGTTGGTATGATTGCTGGACTTGCAGTTGGTTATGCTGGAATTCGAGCAGTTGAAAATCGTAATGAGCAAATCAAAGATCACTTGATCAAAGCAAAGAAAAAAGTAAAAGAAGATGAAGGGAAACTTAAAGAATTCAAGGATGAAAACGATAAGGTAAAATTATTTTGTGCTGATTTCAAAAGTAATCTAGCAAGATGTGAAGAAACAAACAAAACATTAACAGCGCTAAACGCAAAAATTTTGGAAGAGCTTGAAAGTCGAGCTCCCGATAATCAATCATGCGTTGATAATATGCAAAAGATTGAAAGTAACGATATACCAAAATCTATAACAAGCAGTACAGAATCAGCAAAGCTAAACACAACAGTTTTGGAAAAGCCTGAAATTTCGGCTCCCAATTATAAATCAATCATAAATTTAGGTAAGGATAATATGAAAAAGCTTGAAGAAAATAAGTATGAAATTGCACAAGCTAAGAATTCTTTAAAAGAAATAGAAGCTCAAACAGTTGCCACAGATTCGAAGATCGATAAGATCCAAGCAGATTTAGAAAAATTAAACCAAGATATAGACAAAGGCTTAAAAATGTCTCGGCCTGGTCAACCTTTAGGGTTAAAAGGTTGGATTGTAGTTGGTTCAGGTTTAGGTGGTGGAGCTTTGGGTTACTACATGAGTAGTACTTTCTTGGCCTCTGGCTTGGGGGTTGCTGGAGGTTGTATTGGTGCTCTACTATTAATTAAACTTTGTGATTTTGCAAAAAGTGCCGTTGATGATTATTTTAAAAAGAAACTAGGGGGCCTAGGGCCTAATTTTATGCCCAGGGTCTGATTTAGAGGCTATTAGGCAGAATAATTATATAATCATCAATTTTAACAAAAAATTACACTATTCTATATATATTATTGCGAAAACAATGTATTATTCGCAGTAATACTAACTTTATTTTTTTAAATATCATGCGTTCTGGTAATACAGGTCCTGAGGTGTCTCAAGAATCTTTTATATTGATAGGAAGTAATCTTCATCAATCTCAGCTCTATAGCCGACTAATTCCATCTCAAAATCCAGAAGCATCATTTATTGTTTATAATGATGATCAATTGGGTATAACGCCCTCTAATCCCAAGCTAGAAAAATCAATGATTATTAAGGCAAAAAATGAAGGCACTCAGAAGTTGCAACATAGTTTTCAAAAGAACGATGCCGCCCAATCATCGTTTTTTATAGTAAGCGGAGAGCTAAACGAAGAAGAGTCTGATAATGCAATAGATGACTCATTTGTTGAAATAGCCTTTGATCAATCTTACCTAGATATTGAAAATCTGGAGGGAAAGGTTGATTCAATATCACCAGAAGCTGACAAAATTATAGAAAAAATTGCAAGTTATAATGCTCAGCTTTTAGAAGCCGGAGCAAAACAGCAAAAACTAAAAGAGCGTGGAGTTTCACTGAAAGAAGGCCAAATCGAATCTAAGGAACAAGCTCTTAGTGCGCTTTCTATAGAAATTCAGGAAAATAATAATCTAACTTCAAAACTTAGAAACCATCTTAATGAATTGACTGTCGAGTTAGAAGAGCACTATCAAAAGTGTGCGAAACTGAACAAAGATTGTGATTTTACTTTTTTGATTGCTCGAATAGAAAAAGAGAAAGATGCAGGTCTATTAGGGGCGATAGGTAGATTGAAAGGAGAGGGTTTGTTAGGTAAGATTAAATTTGGAGCGGGGGGCGTTGCGATTAGTGGGGCGCTTTTTGCTGCAGCTAGTTTTGCTACTGTAGGTGCTCCTCTAGTTGGAGGAGGTATGGGAATGGTATTTGGTGGTTATGGAGTTAAAAAGCTTGATGATGCTATAAAACAGCGCCATTCAAAAATCAAATTTAAGCTCACTGAGATTGAGCGAAAAATAAATGAACAAAAGCTAAGTCTTGCAAAGCTTAAAGATAAAACAGATTTGATGGTTGAGGCATATAGCGCTTTAAGCTCTGAGTTGAATGACCGAAAAATAAATCTTGAGCGACTAAAAAGACAAGTACAAGATGTTATTAATGATCCAAATCTGCTAGTATCAAATAAATCTCTATATGAGGCAAGGATCAAAGAATGTACAGAAGGTTTAAAAGAAAATGAAGAGTTAATACGTGAAGCTGATAAAGAAACGACTAATGGCATAAAACTTGCAATCGAAATTCAACAGCATCTAGAACAAGCTAACCAAAAGCTTGAAAATGGGAAAAAAGATGTAAAGAAGCTAAGGGATAAAATTAATTCTGGAGAATCGCTATCATGTATGATCTATCTGGCTATTGGGGCTATTGTTGGCGTAGGGTGTGGTTATGCTAAGGAGAGTTATCTAGTAGGGGGAGTAGGATTTATTGGTGCTGTTCTTTTGTCTGGCCTTGTGTACGAAGGTTACAAATATATTGAAAATATGATTAATAATCCTGTTGATTTTGCTCGCAATCTCCCTTGATAGTGAATCAGCTTCGAGAGACTTGGGCAGATGTTTCTGGAAGGCCACAATATGATCAACAAGTAATTCAAAGCCAAGCTTGCTTTTTTAAAAAATTAAAAATATCCCTTTGATTTATCTCAATCAGAGGGGTATTTTTTTTGCTAGATTATTAGTCAAGTTTATCACTGTAAAATAAGAATAAAAATATAAAAACTGCAAATAAAAGCCAAGCAAAACAATTACTTATTTTTTTAATGCTGAATTTTATAAATTCATTATTTTTTCTTTTTAAATATTTAATTTTTTTCTATAGAAAAACCATGAAAAAATAAATTCGTTAATTAATTAATAAATTTATAAATTAGTTATTGATTATAGATTAAAATTTGCTATACTGACTCACATCTAGGTTAACCAAATCAAATTTTTTTATGCAGCAAAACGAATCAATACAATCTCTGCTATCAAGTAGCCAAAGATCAGCTGATGCAGCTTTTATAGATCAATCTTTTATACTTGATGATTATCTTGAGCTATCGTCGAGTTTTGAGGATCAAAAACTGGTTGGTAATAAGCTCGAGAACGATTTAGAGAATGAAGATTATTTAGAAAGTTCTCCATTTTTTCAAACAGAAACAGCAGATGAAACAGGAGAGGAAACAGATTTTAAAAAATTCCAGGAAGGATTTTTTATGGTTGATGAATATTCCGAGTCAATTTTGAACGATAATTTCGCAGCTTCCATACCGCAGATAGAAAAAGAAATTGCTGAAAAACATAACCAAATAACTCAGAGAATAATCGAACTTTCTAATCTGACAGAGGAACTAAAAATTGCTAACCTTGAAAGCGTCAACCTTGGAAAAGAAATAGCTAAGCAACGGATATCTAAAGAAGGCAAATTATCTGAATTATATCAAAAAATTGAAAAAAACAGATCGTTGATCCAACAAATTAATATAACGATTGCTGATTCGATTCAAGTTTTAAACAACCATACTAAAGAGTGTCAAGACTTAGAAAAAAAATCTGACTTTACTTTTTTGATTGCTCAAATGGAAAAGCAGCAAAAACAAGGAATACTGAGCTATCTAGATAGATTCAAAAATCGAGGCATCTTTGGGCAAATTAAATTTGGATTAGGTGGTATTGCATTTGGTGGTGCGATATTTGCTGTAGGTAGCGCTCTGACTGGTGGGGGTACAGTAATTAGCGGAGCTTGTGGATTAGTTGTCGGTGGAATCGCAGTACAAACTATTGATAATATAATAGAGGAGCGACATCAAAGGATCAAAGCTCAGCTTAACGAAATCAAAGAAAAAATGAATTCGGGTTTGATAAATGTTCAAAAATCTAAAGCAAAAACAGATAAAATAGAAAGCGAATTAAAAATTTTAGAGCAAATGTTGCAAAAACAGCAAACGTATTCCAACAATTTAAAAACAGAAAATGATCGAATCAGTGGCGACCCGACTATTTTTATACACAATTTCCAACAATATAACAATATTAAGGAAAAAATAGAAAACAGTCTTGGAAAATTTGACTATTATATAGTCGAAGACGGGCTAGAAGTGATAAGCAAAGGTCGAGAAATCATAGAAAAAAATAGAAAGATTTTAGACAATGCCGAAAAAACTATGGAAAAAAATACAACTAAAGCTCAAACAATGATTGCTGAAATCGATGCTAGAAAATCGTGGTCACTCAAAGCTTTATTTATGATTGGAGGTGTTAGTGGAGGTGTTGGGTTTATTTATGGTGTTGCGATGCATAATATGTCGATCGGGCTTGGGATCGGGCTTGTAGCAGGTGTTGTTTTGCCTCTTTTGTCTCAAGCTGTATTCAAGGGTTATCACTGCGGCAAAGACAAAGTTGGAAAATGTGTAAAAGCTATAACCATAAAGCTATTCTTGGAAATTTTGAAACAAGGTGCAAAGCGAAATCAGATATTTATAGCAGGATAGCGTTTTGGATGGTCAATTGACATTTGTTGCATAAAAAGTGTAGAATATAACTATATGTAATAAAGTAGTCAAAATAATAAATGAACAATAATATCGTCGACGCTGATGTTTTGATTATAGGCTCTGGTCCGGCTGGCTATAGCGCAGCAATATATAGCGCAAGAGCATGTCTAAACACAGTACTAGTCGCTGGCAATCAAAAGGGTGGGCAGTTGACAATTACAACTGATGTAGAAAATTATCCTGGATTTGCCGAAACGATTCAAGGTCCATGGCTGATGGAGCAAATGGAAGCTCAAGTTAGACATTGTGGGGCATCTGTTATTGAAGATCAGGTAGAAAAAGTTGATTTTACAATACCAGGTAAATTCAAGGCCTATGGAGCTGGCGGTACGATTTATAACGCCAAGAGTGTGATTATATGCACTGGAGCTTCGGCAAAGTGGTTAGGAATAGAAAGCGAAACACATTTTAGAGGATATGGCGTTTCTGGCTGTGCGACTTGCGATGGGTTTTTCTATCGCAATAAAGAGGTCATCGTTGTTGGTGGAGGGAACACCGCAGTAGAAGAAGCGTTATACCTAACCAACCATGCAAAAAAAGTAACCTTGATCCATCGTCGCGACAGTCTGCGCGCTGAAAAAACATTGCAACAACGTTTGTTCTCTCATGCTAAGATAGAAGTACGATGGAACACAGTATTAAATGAAGTGCTAGGCAAGGAAAAACCTCGTAGTGTAACGGGTTGTAGACTGCAAAATACACTCGATGGTGGAACAGAAGAGCTCAAAATAGACGGAATATTCATCGCTATTGGCCATAGTCCCAATTCTGCTTTATTTGCTAAATATCTAAAACTAGACAACGAAGGATATATCATAACAAAACCCGGAACAGCTAACACCGACATCCCAGGAGTTTTCGCTGCTGGCGATGTTCAAGACCATATTTATAGACAAGCTGTCACTGCCGCTGGTACTGGCTGTATGGCCGCTCTTGACGCTGAACGTTATATTAAATCGTTGTCTTAGTTTGAAGATACTAGTCATTTTGGTTTTGGTTTATAAAATCGAGAAATAAAAAAAATTCTTATAACTACTTCCCAGTTTGTTTAATTGATGTAAGGTTGTCTTATTATAGAAAATATTAAACTGAAAAAATGCAACAAGAATTAGAGAAGTTAGAGGCTGAAATTGCCAGACATAATTTTTTATATTTTGATCAAAATTCGCCAGAAATTGATGATGCGACTTATGATGAATTAAAGCAAAGGCTAATCAAGCTTAGACAAGAAGTTGGTTCTTTAACATTAAAGGTAGGGTCCGAGCCAAACTCTAGGTTTAACAAAATAGCTCATACAACCCCTATGTTATCTTTGGAGAATGCTTTCAACGACGATGATATGATCAAGTTTTATGATAAAATAAGTCGTTTGATTAGTCCAAACGACAAAATTGAATTCATCTGCGAGCCAAAAATTGATGGTTTATCTTTTGCTGCAGTTTATAGCGGTGGCAAGTTGCAATATGCATTGACTCGCGGTAATGGAATATATGGCGAAGATATTACAGCTAATTTTCGAACAATTGTTGGGATTCCTCTTGAGATAGATTGCAGAGGGCCTATTGAAGTTCGCGGTGAAGTTTATATGAATAAAGAAGATTTTTTAAGTTTGAATGCTGAAAGGCGTTGCAAAAATGAACAAGAATTTGCAAACCCACGTAATGCTGCTGCTGGTTCATTACGTCAGCTGGATTATCGGGTAACTGCAAGTAGGAATTTACGCTATTTTGTCTGGGGTGGTAGTTGTCAGGATTTTGCAACTGAGCAAGAGTTTTTACTAAAATTAATTGATCTTGGATTTAAAGTAACCGAAAATATAGTATGTCAAGACATCAAAGAACTTAGGTTCTATTATCAACAGATGGAAGCAAAACGTTCATCGCTAGAATATGATATAGACGGTGTAGTATATAAGATTAATAACTACCAGATTCAGCAAAATTTAGGAAGTACAACTAATGCACCACGTTGGGCAATAGCCCACAAGTTCGCTGCTGAAACTGCGACTACAGTAATAGAGCATATTACTGTTCAAGTTGGTAGATCTGGAGTTTTAACTCCAGTTGCGGAGCTTCAGCCAGTTAATATCGGGGGTGTTTTAATTAGTCGCGCTACATTACATAATTTTGATGAAATTGCGAGACATGATTTCCGGATTGGGGATACAGTGGTGGTCAAGAGAGCA
>CALKVD010000140.1 GCA_937996615.1 uncultured Rickettsiales bacterium
TCATCGCGGAAATTGGAATTCTGCCAATCTTCATTAGAGTTAACTGAAATTTCGGAATTATTATTGATTTTAAATGAGAATGAATTAAATTAAAGCTATAATAAGCTTAAATATCCAGCCCCAGCGCCATATCAATTTTCGAGATGGCCAAAGCACGAGCTATCGATTATATCTAGCTCTTTGGCTATCAATACTAGGCAACTCCTATCTGCCTTTCTTAGAAAAAAAACTTGGCATATTAGTATCCATCGCGATCGGGCCTTTAATTGCAGAAATATCGAGATTTCTGGCTAATGACATTGCAGCTGGATCAATTTTTTGCATAAATTCACTCGAAGCTGAAAAAAGTTTGGCTATGGTGACAAACGCCTTTTCTTGTGAAACTTTTTGTGCAGTGTCTGCTCCTGTAATTCGAAGAGCGCTGTCAATTCCTGGTAGTCCTTGGCCTGGTGGTGGTGACATTTTTTAAACCTACAGTAATTTTACTCTAAGCTGAGTATACCATATTTAATGATTGAAATCAATAGTTGGGTAAAGAGGTATCAAAAGCAAGAGCAAAAAATCAGATTGCAGGAAGATGTTTTATAATCTCCCGACAATCTGATAATCGTTAGCAATTTGAATTTTCGAACAATGATTTGATTTCTGATTCAAATTATTTAATCCCATAAATTTAGATAATATCCTGCAATTCAGCTGCATATTTATCATTAAATTCTGTGCTGGTTACGGAGATAACGGTAACTGGGATTTTTTCCAATAGTAAATCAACAACTTTTTCTTCAAGAATTGCACCTTTGATTTTTTCTATATTCATATTTTTCTTATAGAAAGCATCGATTTCAGCTTCTTCACCTGGTCTCTTGGCTTTTTCTATTGTTCTGGTCATTTCGATATCTTCAGGTGTAACTTCTATTTCATGGCGTTTTGCTATATCAGCAAGAATTAGCCCCATTTTGACTCGTCTTTTAGCCATTTCCATGATTTTTTTAGCTGTTTGGTCGTCTGAGCTAGGTTTGGTTCCCAAAGGAAGTTTAGGTAAAACCTCGGACCATAGTGATTTAAAATCTACCTCTATCATTTTTGGTGGCACTTCCATATCAACAACTGTATCGATGTTATCGAACAGAATTTTTTTGGTACGCAGGCGAGATATAATTGCAAAATCGGCGATGATTCTTTGTTTTAACATTTCGTTAAATTCGTCGATGGTTTCAAAGCCAACTTCTTTAAGCATAGATTCATCGACTTCGCCACTTTCAAGTCTCATAATATTTTTGATCACGACTTTGAAAACAGCTTCTTTGCCAGCGACTTCCCCACTTGGATAATCGTCCGGGAATTTAACTTGAATTGCTTTAGTTTCGCCAATCTGGGTACCGACTAGCTGGGCTTCGAATCCATCGACCATTTGTCCATCTCCTATTGTGATTTCCATATCAGTTGATGTATTACCTTCGAAAGGTTGGCCTGCTATTCTGCCTTCATAGTCTACAATAACTTTGTCACCAACCAGAGCTTTATAGTCTTTTGCAGCTTCGCTAAATTTTCTATCAGTACGCATAACAACTCCGCGAGCACGATCTAGATCCTGTTCGGTAATATTAAGTTCAAGAACATCGATGGACAAACGTTTGTCGCTATAATCAAATTTTGGGATTGGTGCTAGAAGTTCAAATTTAACAAAGCAACGCAATTCTCCATCTTGTTCGAATTCTTCTATTTCGATTCCAGGAGGGGCACTGATTGTTAGGTTATTATCGACAATGATCTTCTGTAGCATTTTAGCAACAGCTTTGTCGACGTAACGTGACATTATATCGGTGCCGATATGTTTGCGTACAATTTTCATTGGTACGTTGCCTTTTCTAAAGCCAGCCATTTCAAAATTTGCCGCTTTTTCTTGTAATTCTTTTTCCGAATCTTCAATTACTCCATTTGCCGGCATTGAAACACGATATTCTCTATATAGAGGTTCGATTTTTACCTCCTCTATTTTAATACTGCTTGTCTTGTTGTTTGCGGTATTAACTGCTATGTTTTTATTTTCTTCGTTTGCAGTCATAAAATAATTTACCTCTAGTCAATTTGATTGCATCACAGAATGCTATTATTAATAAATAATGCATATCCCATACAAATAAAAAGCCTAACATATATTTTTTTACTAAGCAACGTTAATTCAGCACTGGATAATAAATATAGCAGAAACAAATTGTTAGGTAAGTATTCATAATATGTAGTATCTATAAAAAAATGAATAAACTATCTATTGTTCTTTATTTTCGAAATAAAATGTGTACAATCAGCGAAGCATAGTATTTTAAAATATAAAATACTTAATTATAGCGAAATCATAACCTCATTTCTTAGTTTGATTGTTTAAATATATGAACCCAAATATCAGGCTTGTTGTTGCCTTAACTATATCTATGCTTGTGATTACTGCTTGGCAGTGGTTTGTGACGTCGGACTTTGCGCCAGAAATGATCAAGGTCCAGGTTCAGGAACGTCAAATGAATCTTGGGCAGAATGACAATAAGCAACCAGTGATTAGCAAAAGTTTAGCTGAAAGCAAAAAAGAGTTAACCAGCGATAAAATCGAGGAAATGATTCAAGAGCAAATAAATCTTGGAACTAGAATCAAAATTGAAAATAGTGATATTTTAGGTTCGATCAATTTAGTTGGCGCCAAAATCGATGATTTGACTTTAAAGCACTATAAAGAAAATTTGGACCCAGGTTCCGCTGATGTGCGTCTTTTATCGCCCTTGGGAGGTAAAGAGATGTATGAGGTTTCCTTAGGTTTTTTAAATGATTTGAACCAGGATATGCCGAATCAAAGTAGCATTTGGAAAGCTGATAAAAAAATTCTCAATGCTAATGATAGCGTCACTCTCGAATGGAAAAACAAAGCAGGGGTAAAATTTATCACGGTTATTTCGTTAGATGATCGATATATGGTCACTGTAAAACAAGAGGTTGTAAACAATTCTGGAACAACTTCTAATGCAGCGCCATATGTTAGTGTTAATAGAACTAGGGGGGCGGGATCAGCAAAAAACATGATCCTACATGAAGGGGTAATTTCAGTTGTGGGTGATAAACTTGACGAAATATCATTTGAAGATTTGCAAAAAAAACGAGATGTTAACTATGGTAATGATGTAAAATGGCTGGGATTTGCTGATAAATATTGGCTTAGTGCTGTTATTCCAACGTTTTCTCATGCAAAAAATAATTCATATGTTAGTAGCTATCAAACAAAAAGCAATCAGCAACATTACCAAGTTGATTTTGTTGCTGAAGGATCTGGAGTCGACTCTGGTAAACACGAAGTTTTGCTTGAAAGTAAAATATTTTTAGGTCCAAAAGTTTTTAAATTATTAGATGATTACAGTAAAAAATATAACATTTACCTTTTTGATCGCACGGTTGATTTTGGGGTTTTATACGTTATAACTAAACCTTTGTTCTTGATTTTAGAATATTTCTATCAGTTAATTGGCAATTTTGGTTTGGCGATTATGTTGCTAACTATTGTCGTTAAAATGGCTCTATTTCCGCTAGCATATAAAAGTTTCACCAGTATGAACAAACTAAAACAGCTGATGCCGGAGATTACAAGGCTCAAAAAGGTTTATGGCGACAACGCCCAGTTACTACAAAAATATACGATGGAATTGTATAAAAAAGAAAAGGTCAATCCAATGGGTGGTTGTTTACCGATTATCGTTCAGATGCCGGTATTTTTTGCTTTATACAAGGTCTTATATGTAACCATAGAAATGCGGCATGCTCCATTTTTTGGTTGGATTCATGATCTTTCGGCTCCAGATTCAACAACAATATTCAATCTATTTGGTTTAATAAGTTGGACACCGCCAGAATTTTTGATGATAGGTGTTTTACCGATTTTGATGGCTCTAAGTATGTTTATTCAGCAACGCCTCAATCCTCAACCTTCGGACGAAATACAAGCTACTGCGATGAAATTTATGCCTTTGATTTTTTTATTCATGTTTGCTTCATTCCCATCTGGTTTGTTACTATATTGGACCTGGAGCAATCTAATATCGATTATTCAACAAACTAGTATTAAGCGTTTGGCAAGCAAAGGTTCGTAATCCAAATTGGTAAATTATTTTTGTGATATAACATTTTAATTCTCTTATATCAATATATTATAACTATAACATGAGCAACGTCCAGGAAATAAAAAACAGAGTTCTTGAAAACTTAGGAATAGAATTAAGAGTAGCAAAAAAAACCAAAATTCTTGTTGCTATGTCTGGAGGAGTTGACAGTTCAACAGTAGCTGCGCTACTCAAAGAAGCTGGCTTTGAAGTTCTGGGGGTCACCCTGCAATTATATGACCACGGTATTGCAGTTAATAAAAAAGGAGCGTGTTGCGCCGGAATAGATATCTACGACGCCCAAAATGCTGCCCAACAAATCGGGGTGCCACACTATGTTTTTAATTATGAAAGTATTTTTAGGCAAGAGGTTATAGATAAATTTGTTACCAGCTATGAGCAAGGAGAAACTCCTATTCCTTGCATACTATGTAATCAAAAAGTGAAATTTCGTGATTTACTTCAAGCATCAAAAGATTTGGGCGCTGATTATATGGCAACAGGACATTATGTTAGGCGAATAGTTGGGACAAACGAGCCGGAGTTACATAAAGCAATCGATACAACTAAGGATCAGAGTTATTTTTTATTTACTACTACCAACCAGCAATTGCAAAAATTATTGTTTCCTCTTGGTGTCTTAAACAAAACGGAAACAAGGATTTTAGCTGAACACTATAGTCTGAACGTGGCAAATAAAGCTGATAGCCAAGATATATGTTTTGTTCCAAACGGTGATTATCGAGAAGTAATAGCAAAAGTTAATCAAGATAAGCCAATCAAAACCGGTAATATCGTAACGCGTGATGGTATAGTACTGGGGCGGCATAATGGTATAATAAACTACACTGTCGGTCAAAGGCGCGGGCTGAATATCGCTCATCCAGAACCGTTATATGTAATCAAATTGGATCCGGTATCTAATCTTGTTGTCGTTGGAACAAGAGAAGAACTAGCTGGACGCAAGGTTATCATCAAAGATATTAATTGGATTTCTCAAAACGATCAGCAAAACTTTGAATGTTCTGTTAGGTTAAGGTCCATGCATGTTGGAATCGATGCTTTGGTTAAAAAAACAGGAATGAATGAAGCTGAAATTGAACTATATGAAGACTATTGGGCGATAACTCCAGGGCAAGCTTGTGTTATGTATGACGGTAGTAAGGTGATTGGTGGTGGCTGGATTGTGAAATAGAATATTATTATTTTATAATGATAATGTGATTTTGTTTTATGGTAAACTAAGTTGAAATTTACCTGTAAAATATTCTATTAAAATCTAGGGGTTACTATATTCATATTTTCAGAAATACTAATATTAAACAGCTTAGATTTTAGAGATTATTAATTGTATAGGCAAACTCCAACTTAATTTACTATATATCTAATGTTTTAAGTTTACTTGATATAAAAATGATACGTTATTCATTATATTTTGCTAAGTCTTTCTGTCGTAACATCTTTTTTATACGGGCCTTGCTAAAGAATTGTTTGGGTTGAATTGATGTAAAAAATTAGCAATTGAGATATTTTAAAGAATAAAAGTCTATAATATATAAATTTATCGATATTTTTGCTTGATTTTATCAAATATAGCCAAATCGGTATAAGATTGGTATGTTGTTTCGCATATTTTACTAGGATTTACCGGCATATAACAGTTTTTGCCATATCTTTTTTATACGGACTTTGCTATATATTGATGCCAATTCAACTTTAGTTATTAAATAATAAAAGTAAAAATTTTTGACCGAACTACCAGTCTTGCTAAGAAAAAGATGGTGCCCAGAGGCGGAATCGAACCACCGACACAAGGATTTTCAGTCCTTTGCTCTACCGACTGAGCTATCTGGGCATTATAGTATTATCAGATAGTAGTTTAGCTACTAATGATAGTTAAAGCAATATAAAATTTGTTATTGTGGTGATTTTATTTTGTTTCGCTTTAAGCTATATGATGAGCAAACAAATTTTCGCCCCATCCTAAAACATCTAGTTTCGCTAAAGTTGGCACAAACGCAAAACAACTTTTTGCTAACTCTAATCTATCTTCGCGATTTAGCAAGCCATCCAAAGCGTTTGCTAAGTCATGTAAATATAAAACGTCATTAGCTGCATATTCAGCTTGGGCTCTGCTTAGATTACTCTGTCCCCAATCTGATGTTTGATGTTGTTTCGATATTTTAACATGTAGCAAATCATCGCAAAGTTCTCTAAGACTATGGCTATTGGTGTAGGTACGGCAGAGTCTTGACGCTATTTTGGTGCAATAGATATTTTCAAGATTAATTCCAAACGTATGTTGTAAAATTGCAACATCAAATCGGGCAAAGTGGAAGATTTTTTGGATATCTTTATTTTGCAAAAGCTTTACTAAATTAGGAGAATCATATTGCAGATTATGACCAGATTTCTTAATAAATTGAACCAGGTGAGCCTTGGAATCGCCGCTTGAAATCTGGACTAGACATAATCTATCTCGGTGATTATTTAAACCCATTGCTTCTGTGTCTATCGCGATTTTTGTTGCTTTGTTCAAGCAATCAAACACATCGTTTGGCAGATCGTTTTTATAACAAAAAGTATTCATATTGGTAGTTCCAGATTAGTGAATAAAGGTATATATATTAAAAAATATAGACTTGAAAAAGTGATTTACTTACTGTAGATAATGAATACTTATAGAAATAAAACAAGTGAAAAAGTAAAAAGTATGTCATCTAATAAAAAAAAATCTTTTAATTCTTATAAAGAAAAATATATCCGCTATGTTATTAAGGCGGCCTATACAATTTTCCTTGCAGCTTTCATCGCTTTAGCGACTTTAGTGGTTGATTTTATTTTGCAACCCTTTTGTCCCAGTATAAAAAGTGTACCAGACGTAACGACGTTTATTAGTTTAGCAATCGGATTATGCATCGCAACTAGTCGTTCTGTTTGGTTGGTTGGCTTATGGTTTATCACAATGTTTTTAGTTCATTTTGTTGAATTAAATCATATCTGCTATTTCGGAATCGGAATTGCAACTAGTGATATCGAAAAAGTTTTTACTGAATTGTCTGAGATCTGGGCGGTGACCTCTGTTGAGGTTGGCAGGCTCTATCTCCCGGCTTTGGTTCTTGTCGTGATCTATGGTATTACAATACTATTATGGAAACGTCTTTCAAGACAAGTTTATAAAAATAACTATCTGCTTATAGGTTTTACAATAATTTTTATCATCGTCAGGTATATTTCTCTGGAAAAAGAAATATGGCCACAAGCAATTCCTAAAAATTATATCGCAACCCACCGTTTTTCATTTATCAATGGCTTTGGAGCTTTTTCGCATTATATATATGATCAATGTAAAATGAACCAAGAAAAAGCTAAAATGGCGCCTTGGAAAGAAAACGAGGTTGGCCAACATAATGGTTTGACTGCAACCAACGTTGTTTTGGTTTTTGGCGAGAGCTGTCGCTATGATCACATGTCTCTTTTTGGTTATAAACGAAACACTACTCCGTTTTTAAATACCCTAAAGCAAGATAAGAATTTTATATACCGCCCGGCAATTTCTAGCGCCAGCTCAACTGCAACTGCTTTTTCGATGTTGGTCAACTCAGTTTTTGAACCAATGAATTTCAGTGGTATTGTAAACAAAAAATCTAATATGCTAAAACTGGCGAAACAAAACGGCTATAAAACTTTTTTGTTTGCAGCCCAAGGCGAAAGTTGTAGTAACCAAATTGGTTTAGAGTATCTCGATTCTGTTTTATACGTACCGAATTATTCGAGAAAAATGAACACCAGTAGTTCGGATCAATGGTTAGTTGATCATTTGCCAAAACTGGAATTAGGAAACAGGAATTTTATTATTTTGCAACAACGGGTTATGCATAGCCCATATGCATATCACTATAGTAGTAAACCGCAATTTGATGTGTTTAAAAGCAATCAAAACAGTTCGCGTAAAGAAATAGTGACTAATGAATATGATAACGCTATGCTAGTATATGATAACAACGTGGAGCAAATATTTTCTTTTTTTAAACAGAAGTTTGCCACAATTCCGGGGCAGCATTATCTTGTTTTTGTTGGTGATCATGGTGAATACCTAGGGGAAAATGGGTTATATGGCCATGGGTTTAGTAGCTCTACATTTGCTGCTAGTGTTCCGTTTTGGGCCTATGTTTTTGACAATAGTGGCGATGGGGCAGGGCAATTTGGCGAAATGATAAAACTCAAAACTGTTAGTTATCGTGATATTAATTCCTGGATTATAAATAAAATTGGTTTTAAAATCACTAACCCCAACTATAATGATAGAAGTTTGGATGGCTATGTTATCCCCGGTTTACGTAGTAATATTTTTACCTATTACCAGCGTGATAAAA
>CALKVD010000141.1 GCA_937996615.1 uncultured Rickettsiales bacterium
TCCGATCTATAATACCCAAAATTATTTTTGCATTATTAATGACAAAATTGATTTCATCGATCAAGACGTTACTCTCTTGATCGTGGTATAGAGCAGCATCAACAATCCAAGAAGCTTTGAGGAGAATCGTTGCGATAAATTTGTCATAATTTTTGTGCAATACATCATTAATTGCTGGAATATTAAACTGTGCCAACTTTGCAATCTCTTGTATTAGTTTAGTTATTGCTTGATTATATGGTATTTGATCTTTTTTTGTATCATACTCCATTGGTTTTGCACTGATCTCTAGCTGATGCTTGATATCGCAGTCTTCAGAATCACTGTTATCATCCAGATCCAAGGTGGGGTAGGTCAAAACTTCGGTTTCGCATAGACATTCATCATAGCACAGCAATCCATGGCTCAACAAATTTGAGATTTCATCAATTGTTGCGTGCCCCATCCTGGATACATAGCTATATTGATGAATCAATGAGTTCAGCGCACTATATACTAGTATTTCGTTAATACATTTCTGGGTTTTAAGTTCAATCTCTTCTTGTATAGAAATAGCAAAAAATGTCTGGGACTTTTCATGAATAAATTGCAATAATTTAATAAAAGTCCAAGGTTTGTGGCACAAATAAAAATTATCTAGTGCTTTTTTTTGTTCTTCTAGATCAAGCTTTGCAAGCTCATTGAGCAGGTCGATAAAAATTTGTTCATTAACAACATAATACCCTATTGCTTGGTTAAGATGACTGTTATTTAGATTGTGTTTATGGCTATTTATCGGATTAGAGACATGATTTAGCAATATATGACGCTTTGCTTGAGAGGTTTTATTGTTTTGTTTGTTATTAATTAGCATAAAAATATAATAATAGTTTTTTATTCTACAAAATTTATTTTTTAGCTATAGACTCTTGTCCTAAATATAATACCTTAATTAACCCACCACTCTGATTAGCAGGTCTTTGTACTTGACAGATCTGTTCAGTATTAACCGGTTGAGGTAACTTAATACAACCTGGTGCACCAATATAGTCCGTGCAGTGCGTGCATGCATAAGGATAAACCCCGGCAATATTGATTTGATTTCTATCCATAGTATTAGCAAAGCT
>CALKVD010000142.1 GCA_937996615.1 uncultured Rickettsiales bacterium
ATTTGTAAGCTATTTTGACAACAAGCCGTAAATGGGATAGTACCATTTTTTGCGCTGATTTCATGCAATGGATTTGTTCGGCTTGGATCGCTAATTCTTTTTCTTCATCTTCAGCAAGAAGAGGTATTCTGTTGACTTTAGCAAGATAGGAGCTTAAAGCTAGCTCATCGCCGGAAGCTATTGGTAAAAAAGCACTCATAGACACTATGATTAAAATCATTTTGAAAAGAATTATAGCACCATTTAGATTGAAAACGCAACTCTTTTTAAGAGGTTATATAATAAAATAAAATTAAGATAAAAGCTTTACCAAAATTATTGTTTATTTTAAATACCTATAGATAGATAAAGACCTAGTTAAGCCATCACCCGATAATTCAAAACAGAAGTAATTCGCATTATTGCATGCTCCCTTGTTAATTCGGTAATCATACAATATTCCTCTAAAAATCTGCTGAGTGCAGCATCATAAAGTTGTTTTTCGCTATAAGAACGTTCATTAGCTCCATCGTTTTTATGTAAATCACGCAACACTTCAGCTAACAATTTGAGGGAACCGGAGTTAATTTTTGCTTCATATTCCTTTGCTCTTTTACCCCACATTCCTTTATTAATGCGAGGACGGCTCCCGAGAATTTTGATTGCCATTTCAGTATCATCAGCACATCCAATCCTTCTTAAACCTGCTTTTAAAGCTCTAGTTTTGGGCACGCGTATGATCATTTTATCTTGTATAAATGATACCACATATACTTGCATTTCAGTACCAGCTACAACTTGCTTTTCTTCAGCGGTTATAGTTCCAACGCCATGGGTTGGATAAACTACATGTTCGCCTACTGTGAATGAAGCTTGTGCTTGTGCTTGATCGATCATACTTTATGCCAAACTGAAAAAAAATCCAAAAACCAAATAGGAACCGCAACAAGATTGCGATAGATTTATTTGGAACAACTCGTGACTAAACATAACACAATAGTATTGCAATGTCAAACGATATATATTTTTTAAATCTAATGTTCAAAAAATATATATCATTAATCTCAAAAATTATAACCTCAAATAATTTTATATTAATATTATTTTATCAAGTAAAGAATTCTCCAAATGCTTTTCCTCTTTCTTCAAAATTTGCCCATTGGTCTGTCGATGAACAAGCTGGTGATAATAAAATTGTTCCAAGATTTTTGTGGTGATTTTCTTGCAATAAACAATTGGTTTTATTTATATCTTCTTTAATTTTAGCCAAAGCAGTAGAAAGTTCATGGCAAATTTGATATTTAACTCTAAACTCCTCTAAGACTTCAGCAAATTCCTTTGCACATTTCCCAATTAGATAGGCACAACTGATTTTAGGAAAAAATTCTTGTAATCCAATAATCCCTTCATCTTTAGAAATGCCACCAGCAATCCAATATATGTTATCGTATATATCAAGGGCATATTTTACTGCTGCAACATTGGTCGCTTTGCTATCGTTAATTACCTGATATCCGAAATAAGTTGTAATATATTCCAAGCGATGGGGCAATCCTTTGAATGTTTTGCATTTTGCCACAATTTCTTCTTTGGTTACTCCAAAATATAAGCAAGTTGCAACTACTGCAGCAATATTTTCATTGTTATGTTTGCCAACTAAACAACTTTTAGTTGAGCTTGTGGATGGAAAGTTTGATGAGTTAGGATTTGGATTATTAATATCTGAATTAATCTCGAATTTACTAATATCCAAATCATATTGAGCAATTCCATCAATCCATATTTTATCATCAAAAATACTGATACCATTTTGCAAAATCTCTTTGCCAGATATAATATCTAATTTCTGATACTCATTTAATTCTAATGGTGCAACTTGGTTATCTTTTCTTTTTACCTCTAATTTGCTGTTTTGAGTTTTTTGATTTTGCTTTTTAACTAAATAATCACATTCTTTGCCAACTATAGCTAAGCCACGATTTTTTAATAAAAGAAAAATAGTTTGTTTGGATTTGGTATAATCTACCATGCTACTATATTGGTCCAAATGATCTGGGGTTATGTTTAAACATATAGCAACGTCTAATTTTAAACAGCTAATCAGATCTAGCTGGTAAGAAGATAGCTCTATAACATAAATAGTTTCTGGATTATTATAAATTGGAAGATCAAGAATTGGAGTGCCTATATTCCCCCCAATAAAAACAGATGTTTGATCGCTATGGTTTTGTCCGCTAAATCCCGGTGCAGCCTCTCCCAAAACCCACCCAATCAATGCTGTAGTTGTTGATTTGCCGTTAGTTCCGGTAATTCCAATATATTTTGCTTTGGGTGCATTAGAAAAAAATAAATCTATATCAGAGCTTATTTTAATTTTTAAATTTTTTGCAGCTTCAAGCATTGAATTGGCTTTTGGCTGCTTAATTCCAATTCCTGGACTGAAATATATTAAATCGACTTCGTTTGTTTCTAATTCATTTTTGCATTCAGCTATAGATTCTGGTTGAACCTTGATCACTAGTTTATTTTCCTTGATTTCTTTATCATATTCAGCTTGAAGTAAAAATTTTTGGATATTTTTGGAATTGGTTTCGTAGACAATTATTTTTTCTAGTTGCTGATTCGAGACTAAATTATCTTTAGCTTTGTTTTGCAATAGCCATTTAATTAAAGATATACCAGTTTTGCCCAATCCTATAATTGCAGTATTTTTTTTAGTTTTTTGCTTCATTTTTGTATGACCAATATTTCAAAGTAACATTATCTCTATCTTAATTTTAACATTGCAAGACCGAGCAAACCAAACATTAGCGCAATAATCCAGAATCTTATCACTACAGTACTTTCGCTCCAACCCATTTTTTCAAAATGATGGTGAATTGGAGCCATTTTGAAAATTCTCTTTTTATATATTTTAAATGAAGCTACTTGTAATATAACCGATAAAGCTTCAATCACAAATAGTCCGCCAGCAAAAAATAAAGCAAATTCATGCTTAGTAAAAACGCTCATTGCTCCAACCGCTCCACCAAGCGAGAGACTTCCGACATCACCCATGAATATTTTGGCAGGTGGTGCATTATACCACAAAAAGCCTAAAGATGCGCCGATCATCGCTGCACAAACGATCACCATTTCACCAGTTCCTGGGATATGGGTTATTTGCAAATAGTTAGCAAAATTTGTATTACCCACAATATATGCAATCAAAGCGAAATATCCTAAGATAATAATTAGTGGTCCGGTTGCTAAACCGTCAAGTCCGTCAGTCAAATTAACGGCATTAGATGAACCAACAATCACAATCGCAGCAAAAACAAGATAAAACCAAGACAAATTGATGAAATAATCTTTAAAAAATGGTACAGTAATCGATGTTGCTATTTTGCTACTATCTACCATAACAGCGATCAAAGCAACAGCAGCAGCGATTCCTAATTGCCACACTAATTTAGTTTTATACGAAACACCTCTCGAGTTTTTTTTGCTTATTTTAAGATAATCATCAATAAAACCTAAAATTGCATATGAAATAGCGATTATCCATAGTAAAATTACATAAATATTTAAAAAGTTGCTCCAAAATAACGTGCTAAGCAATGAAACTAAA
>CALKVD010000143.1 GCA_937996615.1 uncultured Rickettsiales bacterium
GCTAGCAATTCTAATGTAGTGTTAATTGGGGCATAGGGGTCTAGAACAAAGCCATTGAGTGATAATTCTGGGCCTATTGCTATTTTATCCATATATATATCCGGTGCATGAATTAATCCGTTTTCGGGAGCGATCGCCAGAACTGACATCGCGCCCTGGGAGGCGGATGCACAAATTGTTGTGCCTTCTAGCGGGTCGACTGCAATGTCAAATTTGGGGGAGGTACCATCCCTGGTGTTGCCGACTTTTTCGCCGATAAAAAGCATTGGAGCTTCGTCTCTCTCTCCTTCTCCAATTACGATAGTTCCGTCAATATCAAGGAGGTTAAAAGTTTGGCGCATTGCATTAACCGCGGCTTGATCTGCATTTTGTTCATCTCCGCGTCCGATCCATTTTGCTGCTGCGATTGCGGCAGCTTCGGTTATTAGTAATAAGTTAGTCCACATATAGTTTATATTTAAATATTTTTGTTGTTATTATTTTTTTTAGTTTTGTTGTTGCTAGTCAGTTAAAAATTATAAAAGCCTAGGAGTATATTAGTGTGCTATGTTAATTAGCTAGGCTGTGTTTTTTTATGTTGCAACGGGACTTATAATATAGAAGATTGGGAGATCAGGAAGTACTTTGAAATAAATTTTTTTGGATGGTTGTTATTTTTATTTACTGTTGTATAATTACTACAGTTTGTAATTACTGTAGTTTATTTCCTTAGATATATTATTTAATATAATGTTTTATATTAGCACACTAATACCAAATCCGATACCACGACTTTTGCTGCTATTTCTGCTGCTATTTTTAGCATCATCAGGAAATTTGACTTTGCCATAAAAAATTTCGCCATACCAGCTAATATGTTTGTTTTGCCTATAGTTTGCTTTGATTGAGGCTCTATCTATTTTATATTTTCGTTTAAATTTGACGTTTTGTCTTACTGTTGTGTTATTGTTATACTCTGCCATACTAGGTATCTTGATTTTAGCATCATCCCAAACAAAATCATTAATTAAACCATCGCCTCGCATATAAGTGCCACCCAAAGCAAATGGACCGATTGCATATCTAACCCCGAGTGTTGTATGTTTTCCATGGTTGAATGAGGAATGTTCTGCTGCGAATTGCCAACCAGAATAACCTAATTTAATTCCGAGGTTAATTCCTTGCCAGGCGGGTATGCCAATTTTAATTTTGGAAGAATCACTGATGGTTTCGATTGTTTTTTCGCGACTGGGGGTTATATATTCCCCAGTAATTGAGAGACTGATGTTGGTACGGTTTGAAAGCTGTTTAATATAGCGAATTCCGCCTTGTAAAACATTTCTTCCTCCGAAACTATTTTCATATATTTTTTCCTTCATCCCGTTATTAAAAAGCCCGGAATTGGTTTGACCTATTGTATAGCTAGCTCCCAAATAGAAAGATTCAGCTAACAGGGGGGTAATATAATTGATTTTTGGCATATACTGGCGACGGATCCCATAGCCATACTGATCACTCCACAACCCAGGGTTAAGTGAGATTTGTGATGCAACTAAAGGTTGTAAGATATCTTGCAGATGATAGGTTCCGCCAATTCCTAGACCATCTGTTGCAATTCCTGCCGGATTAATCCTTAAAGCATAGTTTGAGCTTGCTAATTGCCCGAGGCTGAAATGGCCAAAGTTCCCTTTAAAACCGACTCCATACTGCTGTAACAAATCTATGCTAGAATCTTGGTTTGCTCCGGTGGCAGCTGCAGCTGTTAGCTTGAAATAGATAGATTTGCAATATTCACTTCTTAGATTAGTGAAATTTAGTTGAAGGTTGAATGAATTGCTACCACCCAATCCCCGAGTTGTTTTAGATTGATTAGCGTTTGCTGTGATGGATTTTTTTGTTTCGACCAACTTAATCATTAACCTATTATCAGCTTTTATAGTAATTCTGTCATTTTGATAGATCGCAATTGCTGATGCTTTAGCAAAACCTATTTGGAGGGTTAAAATTAAAAATGTTACAAAAAAACGAATCATGGTTTTATAGAAAATTTTTTTATTTTTTTTATTTTAGGTACTTCCTGCGACTTAATAAATGAACAAAATAGATCGGGTCTAAGATTTTTCTTTGCGATTAATCATATCAAATCAATTTTTAAAAACTAGTAAAATATATGAATATCGAGTTTCACTATTATATTAATTTAATTATCGCAGCCTATTCTGGTTATGGAATTAATGATGCCTATACAATAGCTTATAGTGCGCAATATGTCGACAATAACACCAAATTTTGGTATGTGTATCGAAAAAAGGAGGAACCATCACAATCTGGATTGATGCCAAATTCAATACCAACCAAAGAAAGTTACCAAAAATTTTTACCAACCCAAACCTCAGATCTTTCATTATCTTTTTATACTAAAGCTAAAATATATCTACCATTTCACTTTATACCAGGGAATTTTTTCAGAGGGAGTAGGCTTCGACTAGATAATCGAATCCACCAACTATGTACAACACCAAATAGTTTTTTGGCGAGATATGGATTAGAAAAAGCATTGGTTTCAGGCCAGATGCATCGAATTGGAATCGCATCGCACGCGTTTGTTGATACCTGGGCTCACCAAAATTTTGTTGGGATCCATGACAGCTTTAATGTTGCAACAAAGCTATGTGCGGCGTTTACCAAATGCTTGGAAAAAGACTATATGCCAGTGGGTCATATGGACGCGCTACATGATCCGGATTTAATTGGCGAAGTGTGGCATGATAGCCGGTTGAAGCAAAGTCAAGATC
>CALKVD010000144.1 GCA_937996615.1 uncultured Rickettsiales bacterium
AAAGTTTGCTATTTCTTTACCATCTTGTGTAAGTCGAATTTCAGGATCCTTGCCTACATTACCTATGAGTACTACTTTGTTAATACTTGCTGCCATACAATATTGAATTAAATAAGTTGATTATACAAATAAAACTTCTAAGCAATAGTGCTATTGAAGTCAATATAATAGTTTTAAAAATGACATTTTTTTATTTTTTATAAGTAGTAAATTTGGCTATCTGAATGGAATTGCGAATTTTAAAATTAATTTTTGAAAAGAAGTCAAGGTGATGGTGAAACTTTATTTTTACTCAAAATGGTAATGATATGCATATTTTGCAAAATTTGTCCAGTGAATTTTTTTTTACTTTAATGCATTAATATAGGATTGATATCATCTGCTTTAACGAATTTTGCAAGTAAAATTTAATTAATTTATTAATTTACTAATTGTTTCTATTTATTGACACAAATTTTATTCCTGATTCAGAATAATAAATGATTTCATTAATATTTTTGCAATAAAAATCTATGGTATTATTCAAAAAAGTTATAATTACAAGCTGTATTAGTAGCTGTATCTTATTGTCACCAATATCATATCATTCACATTCTTATGCTGGTAACGCATCTAGGTGGACAATAGGGATAGAAGTTGGTGGTAATATAATGAATTTTTCTACCACTAATATACGCGGGGGAAATGATGGTGAGATTATAGTGGATGTTCCAGAGATGGAGGATGATCAAAGCGAGCAGGGTCCGGTGGGTGAACAAGGCCCAGTAGGCGAACAGGGCCCGATAGGTGAGCAAGGTCCGGTAGGCGAACAGGGCCCGGCAGGTGAGCAAGGTCCGGTAGGTGAGCAAGGTCCGGTAGGTGAGCAAGGTCCGATAGGCCAGCAGGGTCCGATAGGTGAGCAAGGTCCGGTAGGTGAGCAAGGTCCGATAGGCGAACAGGGCCCGGCAGGTGAACAAGGCCCAGTAGGTCAGCAAGGCCCGATAGGTGAGCAAGGTCCGATAGGTGAACAAGGCCCAGTAGGTGAGCAAGGTCCGATAGGTCAGCAAGGTCCGGTAGGTGAACAGGGCCCGGTGGGTGAGCAAGGTCCGGTAGGCCCAGTAGGAGGCGCCATAGTAGTTGATGTTACTGGGGGTATTGGTTTACCGACGACCTTAGGTTTGACCAGCTTATTAAATGTCACACCTATTGCTGCAACATTAAATATTAATGGCTCTCTAACTGGTACTAATACGGGATTAAGTAATCTTATAGGTAATGTAGGTTTGTCAGGTACTTTAAGTGGTAGTCTAACAATTCCTAATATATCTTCGCCACAAATACGTATTTTAACGATTAACGGCACCAACTTGACAGAAAGTATAGCTATTTCTGGTCAAACATTAAGTAGAAGTGTTACTGCTAGTGGTGCATTAAATGCTAATATTAATATAACTAATCCGTTAGTTCCTAGCATTGGTATTTCTGGAATTTTGGTTACTGATACTGGTTTGTTTACTAGAAATTTAAACATCACTGGAACGGTTTCAACAACAATATTAAGTTTGAGTAATCCATTCAGTTTATCAGGTACTCTAACGGGAACAACAACTACACATCAATATCAATAACTTAAAATTGTATATGTATACTTTATCAATTATCTAGAACAACAATTTTATAAACTAATTAATTTAAATAGATTAGAGGTAGAACGATGAAAAAGCTAATAAACCAACTAAATAACAAAGCAACAAGAACTAAATTTTCCCAGGTATTTAAATATGAAAAATTAATAAGGGTGTATAAAATGTCATTAAGATCGAAAATAAAAGTAATAATGTTAGCGGTTAGCAGCGCACTTCTTTTTGCAGATCCAAGTTTTGCTGGGGGGAGCAAGACGAGGTTAGGTGGGATTAACTTCAACCTAAACGGAGGATACTATGTGACAGACCATGTGAAGCTTGGTTTGGGGATTGGTTATCAGCCAAAAGGTTTAAATTTCAGCGAGAAGAATGGGTATAGCTATAGTTCTCTTCGGGTGATGGGTAATATTCACTATTATTTCATGCCTGAAAATAAAGTAACACCATTTGTGATGGCTGGGATTGGGGTTGCGAAGAACACCTTGTATTGGAAAGAAAATGGATCAAAAGGAAAAGGTCATGCAACCAAAGCTAGCTATGAGATTGGAGGAGGGGTTGCGTTCCAGCTTTCAACTTCGCTTTCAGCTAGCTTAGGCTATAAGCTAGCTGATGTTCCCGCTGTTACGATGAAAAATGTTGCGAATTCTAGTGAGACTTGGAGAGTTAAAAAGACTTACCAGCATAATATATCGCTTGGATTAAATTATATATTCTAGTTTCAATATTAGAAATCAAATTTGACGAGTGCATTATAGTATAAATTATTGACATTTTATCTGTTATTTTTCCTAGATTGCAGTTCCTGTTATCTCATAGAAGCCACTCTCTATTTTATGAGCGAACTAGAGAGTTATATAATTTTTATACAAATTATAACTTTTCTTTTGACATTAACTATTTTATCTATATACAAGATATTAAGTGTTTTTCTTAATATTGTATTAGTATTAAAAATAATGTTTTTATTTAAAAAAATTATAATTATGAGCTGTATTAGCGGCTGTGTATTATTGTTGCCTATAATCTCCCAATCTTATGCAAGTGCTGAAGGTAATGCTGGCAAATGGACTATTGGTTTGGAGGTTGGTGGTAATACAATGAATTTTTCAGCTCCTCGTGATGCTGACAATGATGGAGTGCCAGATGTTATAGATAATGATATTGATGGCGATGGAGTTCCAAATAATCAAGACAATGCGCCGAACAACGCAAACCCAGGTCAGGAGGATATTGACAATGATGGAGTAGGAGATATTATAGACAATGCGCCGAACAATGCAAACCCAGGTCAGGAGGATACTGACAATGATGGAGTGCCAGATGTTATAGATAATGATATTGATGGCGATGGAGT
>CALKVD010000145.1 GCA_937996615.1 uncultured Rickettsiales bacterium
TCTTCCGATCTTAGAAACAGCATCAGTACTGATTAAAAGTAGTGACAAAGAAATAAAAATAGATTGCGAATATATTATCTCAGCCGTTGGAGTAGTCCCAAACACTAAAGATATAGGACTGGAAAATACCAAAGTAAAACTGTTGCAAAATGGTCACATCGAGGTTGATGAATACCTGCGCACCGCAGAAAACGGAGTTTATGCAATTGGAGACGTTACCACCCCACCATTATTGGCCCACAAAGCTAGTCATGAAGCTATTATATGCGTTGAGGCGATAGCAAAACTTAAAACTCATCCTTTGGTAAAAAGCAATATACCTGCCTGTACCTATTCCCATCCACAAATTGCTAGCATCGGCTATACTGAAAAACAAGCTCTTGAGCAAGGATTTGAGATTAGAGTAGGAAAGTTTTCACTCATGGGTAACGGTAAAGCTCTAACCTTAGGCAACGATAGTAGCAATGGACTAATCAAAAAGATTTATGATAAAAAAACCGGCGAACTTTTAGGAGCACATATGATCGGTCCAGAAGTTACCGAACTAGTTCATAGCATGGCTTTAGTAAAAAATGCCGAACTAACCGAAGAAGATATTATGAGCACAATTTTTCCTCATCCAACTATTTCTGAAAGTTTGCACGAAGCGACTCTAGCAGCGTTCGGACGAGTTTTGCATATGTAGCAATATAATAATATTATTCAACTAAATTAATATACTATGATAGTCCAAATATATGAACCCTAAAAAATTAATCGCAAAAAAAATAGCGTTTTACGATAGTGGCATAGGGGGATTAACTGTATTACGCGAATTTATCGCTACCAATCCCAATGTTGCTGAAATTATATATATCGCTGATACAGCTTATATGCCATATGGATTAAAATCAGCTGAACTAATCGCAGAACGGATGGAAAAAGTTGCTACTTTTCTCCAAAAACAAGGGTGTGAAGCAATCGTTCTTGCTTGCCATACAGCATCGGCAGTCTGGTTAGAAAAACGCCCTGATATGATTTTACCTATAGTTGATGCGATTAACCCTACTGCTGAACATATATTATTGCATTACCCAAATAATAATGTGATTGTCTTTGCTACACAACTAACCATCGCGACAAGAGTTTATCAAAAATTTCTTTCTTCAATTCATAATGGAATTTTTATTGCATCAA
>CALKVD010000146.1 GCA_937996615.1 uncultured Rickettsiales bacterium
TTGGTCGAAAGACGAAGGCTTGGGATTAGATATAGGATTATTTTTATCTAACAGATGGCTTTGATCTATTTGTCTTGCAGACATATATTTTTTCCATTTTTCACTGACAAACGGGGTTTCTTCCAGTTTTTCGACTGGGGTATATTTTGTTGCGAGTTCATATTCTGCTGCTAGAAAATTATTATACTGAGTAATTTTCTCTTCTTGTTCTTCTGTGGTTGTTATTCTTTCTTTGATCAGAGTTGCTGCATATCGTTGCATAATGCTGTTAAAGTCATTACCGTTTATTACCTGATACATTTTGGGTTGAGTAAAAAACGGTTCGTCTCCTTCGTTATGGCCATATCTTCGATACCCTACTATATCGATGAAAACATCTTTGCCGAATTGATAGCGATACTCTGTTGCAAGTTGGGCAGCATAGATTATTGCGTCAACATCGGCAGCGTTAATGTGGAGAACTGGGGCATCGATAAATTTAGCAATGTCGGTACAATAGCGGGTTGATCGTCCTTCGTTAGGGTTTGCAGTAAAGCCAACCTGGTTGTTCATTGCGATATGGATCGTTCCATTGGTTGAATATCCGTTTAATCCGGCCATTCCGAGAGTTTCCATTACAACCCCTTGACCCGCTAATGCAGCGTCACCGTGGAGCAGCAATCCAATTGCTTCAATTTCTTCGTCTTGGAACGCTTTGACTCTACCTATAACTACCCCGTTAACGCTTTCAAGGTGAGACGGGTTCGGCGCTAGATCTAAATCTATGCAATCCTCATTGGTACAGCTATTAGTTGAAACTCTACTTTCCCATCCCATATGGTATTTAACGTCCCCCGGAACATTAGCATTAGTTGGGAATAGCGAATTTCCCATGCATTCATATATAACCATGTGTAGAGGTTTGTGCATAATCTGGACCAAGGTGTTGAGTCTCCCTCGGTGGGCCATTCCAATTACAACCTTTTGGCATTTTCGATCCGCAACTTCCCCTATAATAGTATTCACAGCGACAATAACACTTTCCAACCCTTCAATTGAAAATCGTTTCATCCCAACAAATTTGTTATGTAAATAGCGTTCGAACAGCTCTGCTTTAGTTATTTCTTCTAAAGCTTTGACTCTTATTTCTGCTTTTGGTTCTGGTACTCCGACGTTGATTTCGACTTTATGGCGCCACCATTTCAGTTCGGCTTCTGATTCTAGGTGTTCAAACTCAAACCCAATTCTGCTTGCATAAGTTTTGCGGAGAAATTCGATTAATATATTCAGTGGTGTTCTTTGGAGAGCAAAAACTTGGTCAACCCAAACTTGATTTTTTGCTTCTTTTTCAGTAATCCCAAATGTTTTGAGATCAACTATGTTTCCTATATTAGAATTATTTTCTAGACCTAGAGGATCGAGTTTGACTTGTAAATGTCCCCTTGATCTATAGAATTGGACAATCTGAGCTGCGATTGCGCTGAGTTTTTCTTCGTTCTGCTGTTGTAGTTTGAGGAATGAGATATTCTGTTGCTTATTTTCGTTCAACTCTAGATTGTATTCAAGATTTTTAGTCTCACTTTTGATCTGATTCTTATCTCTATATACCCCACTATTATCAGTCACATGATTAGCAAAGTAATCGCACCAAGAAGGATCGACTGAATTTCGGTCTTTTAAATAAGATTGGTAAATTTCTTCAAGATAAACAGCATTATTGCTAGATAAACAATCGTCGGATAGCATATAATAAATCCTCCTTAAATCAATGGATTAATAGAATATAGTACTAAATAATAAACTAAAATTTAATTACTATAAAGCTAGTAACAAAATTTTTATATTGGCGCAAGTACTTAAATGTGAAAAAAATTATATATTTTTTTTGCTTTAGGTACTTCCGCTGTCGTATTGGTTATAGTAATAATAGCGCAATCCAGGTTAGAAGGCCTTAATCTTGGATCCAAAACTAAAATTAATTAATCAAAAATATAATACATACAATAACAATATAACAGAGATAATATATAATATGACTTTATTCAATGAAATACTCAAATACGATTTTCTCAGTTTTCTACGCAAGGTTTTTGTGACCCTCAATGGTGATCAAAAATTTGAGCCGAACTGGCATCTAGAATTACTTGCTGAAATTATAATGGAAATCAAAGCGGGTTCCTACAATAAACGCTTGATAGTCAACCTGCCGCCCCGATCACTTAAATCAATTTGCTTTAGCGTTGCTTGGCCGGCCTGGCTCCTTGGACATGACAAAAGCAAAAAGATTATTGTGGCTAGCTATGCCCAATCTCTAGCCAACAAACATAGTCACGATTGTCGGCTGGTTATGTCTAGCGAATGGTACCAAAATCTCTTTCCCGAAACAAAACTACTCAAAGGTCAAAACAAGATCAATAAATTTATGACTAGCGGAAATGGCTTTAGGATTGCAACATCAGTTGGGGGGATGATGACTGGAGAAGGAGCTGATCTGATCGTTGTTGACGACCCACAAAACGCGGTTCAGGCAATGAGTAAAAATATGCGGACTCGGTGTGCTAATTGGTTTAGGCAAACTTTGATGTCCCGACTAAATGACAAGCAGAACGGTACTATAGCCTTGGTTATGCAGAGAATGCATGCTGAAGATTTGTCTGGGGTTTTGCTCAGCGATGATTCAAATAATTGGGAGAATATCAAAATACCGATGATCGCAGAAAATGATTTGCTCTATGATATCGGTACTTTTAAGCATAATTTTAAAGAAGGAGAGTATATGCATAATGCTCGAGATAATCAAACAGTGGTTGAAAAATTAAAGTACGAATTGGGCAGCTACGCTTTTGCTTCCCAATACCAACAAAATCCAATTCAAGCTGGTGGCGGAATAATCAAAAAGTCTTGGATCAAACGCTATAATGATTCAATCAAATCTAATACTAAATGGGAGATGGTTTACCAAAGTTGGGATTGTGCAATCAAAGCTGGAGAAAACCATGACTATAGCGTTTGTACAACCTGGGGTTTGTACCAAAACCGTTTGCATTTGCTTCATGTATTCCGTGAACAACTTGAATATCCATATTTATACAAAGCAATAATGTCGATGAGTCAGAGATATAAACCAAATTCTGTATTGATTGAAGATAAAGCTGCTGGACAACAATTGCTCCAGGATTTAACTCGAAGAGCAAACCAGGCTGCCTCAGTTGAAACCGAACATATAGCTAATTCAAATCTCGATATTCTAGATCGTTGTGATTATAATTCAATTCCAGCAGTTGCTGTTGTGCCAAAGTATGATAAAGTAACAAGGTTGATGCTTGTGTCGCCAATGTTTGAAAATGAAATGGTACTTCTGCCTGAATATGCTGATTGGTTGCCAGAATTTGAGCAAGAACTATTGTCATTTCCGATCGATCGACATGATGATCAGGTTGATTCTCTAACTCAAATGCTATGGTGGTGGCAAAATAAAAATAACCCACAACAAAAACAAAAAACAAATAAAAAAATTGCGATTTCTGCTAATAATGACGATAGTAGAAATTGGAATTTGGGTAAAATATAAAGTAAAACAAAACCTAAAATATAAAAATATAACAAATTCGGTTGAATGAAGGGAATATATCAAATGTTTAAACTTATTACGTTATTGTTGGTCAATGCAACCATATGGCGAATTTTTGTACTGATGTTGGCGCTATCGGTGGAAAAATACTGGATTTATAGAAAAATTATTGCAAAAAATCAAAATAATTATAATAAATTTGACTTCAATTCTAATAAGTCGCAATATATAGCAAATAATTTCGATATACTTGCTAAATGCCAACAGAAACTTGGGGCTAATTTAGTTGCTGTTCTACCCAAACTCGGCCCAGCGTTTATCAAATTTGGTCAGTTTCTCGCTTCCCGATCTGACCTTGTTGGAGAAGAAATATGCAATCAGCTGCGCAGTCTTCAGGATAAAGTTGCTGCCATTCCGGATGAACAAATGATTGAAATTATCCATAGAGAAAACCCCAACCTCCTAAAGGTCGCAAAAATCGACAGTCTTCAAGCCGCCGGATCTGTAGCCCAGGTCTATCAAGCCACAATGAACAACGGTGATAAAATTGCAATCAAAGTTTTGCGACCAAGAATTAGAAAGGAATTTGCCGAAAATCTTGCACTTCTAGACTATCTCGCTAAAATGATTCAAAAATTTTTTCCCAAATCAAAAAGATTAAAACTAAACGAAGTTATTAATGTATTGCGCCATAGTTCCAGTGTAGAATTGGATATGAATCTCGAGGCAGCAGCGGCAGAAAGATTAAGAAAAAATTGTGAGTCACATGGCAATTTGCTTTATGTCCCCCAAGTTTTTTGGGAATATTCAACTGCGTCGGTTTTAGTGATGGAATGGGTCAAGGGAAAATCCCTGAACGAGATAATTACACAACCAAAAGTTGAATATAACGCCGCCAAAATAGCAGAAAAGCTAGCGCTAGGTTTCTTTGCCCAAGCCCATGAAGACGGATTTTTCCATGCTGATATCCACGGTGGTAATATTATTGTTGATGAACAAAACCGAGTTTTTCTGATTGATTGTGGGATTGTGAGTTTTTTACCCACCCGTGATCGTTTGGCAATTGCAAGGATTTTGCATGCATTTATTAATGGTGATTATGATAAAGTTGCTGACCTCCATTTTCAAAGTGGATATATTCCCGCAAATGAATCTAAAAGCTTGTTCACTCTTGCCTGCCATAGTATTGCTGCGCCCATCATGGATAAATCTAGTGGTGATGTTTCTATGTCGAGTTTGTTGCGACGCCTTATTATTATAACTTCGAAATTTAATATGGAAACCCAGCCTCAACTACTTTTGCTTCAAAAAACTATGGTCACTCTCGAGGGTACTATTTGTTCGATTAGTCCAGCAACCAATATGTGGGATATTGCCAAACCTTGGTTTAAAGCTTGGGAAGCTCGTAATTTGAGTTGCAAGGCTAAATTGAGTTTATTTGGGGATGAATTGCGAGAAATTATTGCAAATAAAATGCGGAACGAGGTTAGGAGCGGAAGCCAAAATGCAACTGGAAGCAGTGAAGGTGGCAAAATACAATTTAGAGCTGCAGAATCCTTTGGCAATAGAGGTTATCAGAATCAACCAGAAATTTATGCAACTCTATATAAAAATAGCCAAAAATCTAAAAACTCTCGGAGAATTGGTTATGTTATTTTGGCTTTTTTGGTAGGTGTTTTATTTTTAACTGGAAATTAATTAAATTATTATATTAAATTATTATAAGAGAATAATTTTGTTCTCTGTCCCCTTTTTTTCAATTTATGCCTCCCATGTTTTAACATTTTCCCATATTTAACATTCTTTTTCAATTTATTTTCAGTATTTTTTCTTCCCAAAAAATGGTATTGGAACTAAATTACCAGTATCTATTTTATAAAAGTTATTTTATTTTTTTAGCTAAATGAAATAAGCTGCGAAT
>CALKVD010000147.1 GCA_937996615.1 uncultured Rickettsiales bacterium
AAGTATTTTAAGCAAACTTGATAGTACATTTTTCAATAAGGTTAAATTGAGCTCTGGTGTTTCAAGAGAGCTTTTTTCCTGATTGTTCTGCGTATTATATTCAGTTGTTTGGGTGCTCGGAAGTACGCTATCAGAAAAATTATGATATTTTTTATTCTGAGTATGATCTTTCTGGCTGGTCTGTTGCAGATTAGCATCACTCAATCCAAGGGTTACGGTTGCAGACGCTTGCGTTGCGTTGCTTTTATTTTTGATATTATTCTTGATTATATCAGCTTTAGTGTCCATTTTTTGTTACTATTTGTTAATTTTTTGGTTATCAACGTATTTTTGAATATAAGAAGAAGCCAAATCAAGTTTTGTTCCTATAATTGTTCCATATTCATTTAACAAAAGATCTGTGAATACTTTTTCTGCAAATCCGCCACCAAATAGTGGGTCTGGTTCTTGTTCATGGGCCAATTTAATGAGATGGGAGATAAAATAGGAATTAAATTCTTCAGCAACATTATGATAAGTTTTTGGCTCTGCGTTTAGTAGCTGGAGCTCAGAAGATTGGTTTAGATTATCTACGTACATTTTAAATACCATTAATGATAGCGCTATATCATGTATTAATGCATATTTTTCATATTGTGGCAAATAATAAATATTAAATTTTGCTGCTAGTGTTTGCTAAAATTATAATAAAGATTGTTATCAATCTTGGTTCAGCAATAAAAATGGCTTGATCCAAATTTGATTGTGCAAAATTGCTTTTGGTTTTTATTAAAGTCAGTGCAATCAACCTAGTTTTTGGTTGATGGGACCAAAACATTCTTGGCTTTAATAATTCGATCTGCAAGATAGGCAGTACCACCTTTGTCAGGGTGATTTATCAGCATTAATCTTTTGAACGCGGTTAAAATTTGATCTCTTGATGCTTTTGGACTAACGCCAAGAATTTGTCTCGCTTCTTCAACTGACATTTCGTTTTTATAGAAATGATGGTGACTGCCGGTGTGGTTTCCAGAAATTTTGCTTAGTCCTAATTGTATTATCTCTAGATATGACCTTAAAAGATGAAAACCAACTTTTTTGGCTTCATTTAATAGTATAGTTGCAGCCATAATGATTTTGGTTAGTTCGGTATCATCATTTTTCGGTTTTGTTCTTGAGGCTCGCCAAACGATATAGGCAAATGTGGTAAGGATTAAAATATACATGCTGAACTAAGAAGAGCGGTATTATATAATGCCTATTATAAAGCAAAAGCTGCTAACTCGCAAGAGGGCAGTTTTAGAGTCATTAGAATGAGGAATTATGGATATTATCGAGATTAAATTTATCTGAGAAATTAATGATCCAGGCTGGTGTCTTAGCTTTTTTAAAAATAATAATGAAAAGAGGCTTGGTTGGTCCAATCAGTTTGGTAGCGAAGGAGGGACTCGAACCCCCGACACGCGGATTATGATTCCGCTGCTCTGACCACCTGAGCTACTTCGCCATCTGGAAGAATTCTTTCGTCTTCCAGCAAAATAGTATATCAAAAATTGCCAAAAGCAAGTTTTTTATACTTGGATTGCAGTTTTAAATTTGATTTAGAATAGAATACAAAATCGAATATCGCATTACTGAATTAAATACAATATTTGATTTTAGCTGGTTTATTTTAGACTAACTTTATAGCCTGCCATACGGACAGTTTTAACGATGTCAATGCCATCAACGCTTGCAGCAAGCAAAGCTTTGCGTACGCGAGTGATATGGACATCTATTGTTCTGTCATCAACAGCAGTTTCTGGGCCCCATACTTTATCTATCAAGGCTTTGCGCGACAAAACGCGTTCTGGATTTTCCATCAATATTTGGAGAATCTGGAACTCTATCGGTGCCAGCTTTATAGTATTGCCATTGCGAGTTACTTCCATTGAGGTCAGATCCATTACTATATCGTGGAAAGTGATTTTGCGCTCAATGAAGGCGGGGCGTATTCTACGCAAGACAGCTCTGATTCTGGCGATTAAGTGACCTGGGGTGAAAGGTTTGGTGACATAGTCATCGGCTCCTTGTTCAAGCCCTAGAACAGCATCCATGTTCTCATTGCGAGATGATATCATGATGATAGGTATAGCGGCAGTTAATGGATCATTACGCAATGCGTTGCAAACTTGAATACCGTTTGTTTCCGCGATCATCCAGTCAACGACGACGATATCGGGATCTAATTCTTTTGCCATTTTGATTCCAATTTTGCCGTTTGACGCCATAAGAACATTATAGCCTTCTTTTGTGAGATTATACTGAGTTACCTCAGCGACAGCTTCGTCGTCTTCGATTAGAAGCACTGTGCATTTTAATGATTTAGTTGCCATAATTTAATTATGCGTTAGATATACATCTAGTATGGTATACTATATTAACAATAAATGCAAATTATATCATACATTATATATAATTCTTTATTGCAATATGTGATTTAATTGATAGAAAATTTAGAAAAATCAAAAATTTGTTGATAATAAATTTTATTATTTGTGCAACATTTTTAATCCTGTTACGTCTTTTGTTTTGGCTTCAGTAATAAAAAACTTATAGATAAAAAGGTTATTTTTTGATTGCTGCTAACATCTTTTCAAAAAATGCGATTACTTGGTTGACTAGCTCAATGGATTGTTCACCATAATCAACATCCACAGTAATGCCAAACAGATTGATCCCAGTTGCGATTCTACCTAATGTATCGTGGAGCACTATTACTTCTTCTGAATTTTCATTGGTTTTATTGATAGCGTTTGTCCAAGCTTTTTGAAATTCAATAACCATTGATTTAGCTGCATTAACCTTAGTGCTGAACACAGTATCGTTTAACGCTTCTAGCTTAGCAGATATAGATTTACTGTTCGCTGATAGGGTTTGAATCTCGCTATCAAGTTGGTCATAGCCTTCAATTGTGATACCAGTACCTTTGGCTAAATCTAGATTTATATTGGCCAAACTATTTTTGACAATATTTTCAGGCTCATTGTCTATCGATATTGTGCTAACAGATTTAGCTAAATCTACAGCTTCTTGTAACTGATTGACGATATTATGCAATACCTTGATATACATTTGGCATGCAACTGAAGGTTGTATTTTGCTCTGGTAGGTAGTATGTATTTGTTGCATTGATTTTCTTTTGTCTGTATAGCTACTAGGAAAACTACTTGTTTTCAAATCAGTAATATTATTTAGCGATCTATCACTGCGGTTTTCTTGTTCTATTGATTCTTGATTTTCTATTTCTACTAATTCTTTTGAAATTTGTTTTTTAGTATTAGTATTGTTTTGATTATCAATATTATTGATAGTAAATAAGTTATTCATATTTCTATTACCATAAATTTATTAATGCCAATGAATTTGTATCAAGAACTGATATGAGTGAATCAATACATTTCTACAAGATAACATGTTGTTTCAATACTAATATGTTTTGCAAAAACAATGTTTTATTGCAGCATTTATATATGTAGCAGATTATCGATCAGTATACAAGTACTACCATTAATAATTTTTCAATAAAATTTATAGCAAAAATATAGTAAAATATTATATAGTGGCTATACTTGAAATTTAGTCTGCTATACATATATAATAAATATTCAATCAATTCCCTTAACTTGAAAAAGCAAAACCCAGTGTCAGCAAAAAAAATAACCCCGCTTCGTGGTATGCATGATCTTTTTGGTCATGAAATCGAAACTTATAATAAAATCATCGATACTGCAAAACTTGTTACCCAAAGTTATGGATATCAAATAATTCAAACCCCAATTCTAGAAAATTCAGAGATATTTTTGCGGACTTTGGGCGAAACGTCAGATATTATAGGGAAAGAAACCTATACTTTCTCTGATCGTGAAAAAAGATCTTTGACAATGCGACCAGAATTTACTGCGGCAATGGTTAGAGCATTTATCAGCAATGGGTGGACTCAAAGTCTCCCGCAAAAACTATTTTCATATGGCCCCCTATTTCGCCATGAAAGACCACAAAAAAATCGGTATAGGCAATTCCATCAGTTTAACTGTGAATTTTTTGGAGCAAAAACTTATCACTCAGATGTGGAAATGATTAGTATGGCTCATTCGATTCTAGCGAAGTTAAGAATTGCTGATCATGTTTCGTTGCAGCTCAATACTTTAGGTGATGAAAAAACGAGAGAAGATCATCGTCGTGCTTTGGTAGAATATCTAGAGAAGCATCAAAACAATCTTTCGCTTTTAAGCCGAGAAAGAATGATGCGTAATCCATTGCGGGTTTTGGATTCCAAAGAAGAATGTGATCAAGAGGTGGTAAAAAATTCTCCTAATATTTTAGATTATTTAACCCCAGAAGCTGCTCAGTATCATAATAATATTTTAAAAAGTTTAGAGAAATTGCAGATACCATTTAAAGTTAATTCTAAAATTGTCAGAGGATTGGATTACTATACCAGTACTATCTTTGAATATACTAGCGATATCACAAATCAAATGGCGGTAATGGCTGGGGGTAGATATGATAATCTAGTTGCTAATATGGGCGGAGGAAACGTTAGGGCAATTGGTTTGGGAGCTGGTATTGAACGTTTGATTTATATTATGCATTCTCTTGAAGAGCAAAAAGCTAAGTCAAGAGCAGGTATATATTTAGTGAGTATGGATGATAGTTGTGCGAGTATGCTAATGCAATTAGCATATAATTTGCGATATGGTGGAATTTTGACCTATCTAGACTATCTAGATAATGGGACCCAAATCAAAAAAGCTGTAGAAAAAGCTGATAAAATTGCCGCTCGTTACTTACTTGTTCTTGGTTTGGATGAATTGAATAGTGGACAATATATAGTTAAAGATATGAATAACGGTCAAGGCAAAAAAGGAAAGATTAAGGAAATTGAAAATGATCTCAAGACTTTATATAATCTATCATAAAATCTATCATAAAATTCCAAATTAAATATTCAAGATTTTGCTCCTATGATAATTTTGATTATTTTTCTTTAGTCAAAACATTGTTGTAACCACATTCAGTCATTAGATTTAGATTCTTAACCTAAAAGCAAAAAAATTTCTAGACACACTTATAAAGCTTATGCTATAACATATCCATGTTTCTTTGTTCCTCGGTAGCTCAGTGGCAGAGCAAGCGGCTGTTAACCGCTTGGTCGCTGGTTCGAATCCGGCCCGGGGAGCCACTGGTTTGTTCAAAATCAGCTTGTGATCCTTATGTCACTTCTCTCAAATTGTATTTTGATTTATTGGTTCTCTTGTTTTGATAGCTTTAAGATGATATCTTTGAAGCAAAATAGGTCAAATCTTTGGCAAATTAGAATTCAAAATATAAAAATATACAAGCTTAGGATATGAGTTATCAATATAAAAATTTTAATCAAAGTTTTGAGTCAGATATATGGTTGTATTTTATCGCTGCTCTCCTTGGTTCTTCGCTTACTTTAGCTTTTGCTCCTTTTAATATTTGGTTGGGATTATTAGTAAGTTTTAGTGGGTTGCTTTATTGCTTGGAGCTATTGAGCCAAAAAGCTAACTATTCTAACTATGGCTGTCATAGCTGGTCTTCAACAAATAGCTTATTGCCCGCTTTTTCTTTAGGGTATTGTTTTGGTTTTGGCCATTTTATTTCTGCATTATCTTGGGTTCATAATTCTCTAACAGCTTCTCCTGAGATTGGTGAGATATACGGCTGGCTGAAGCCAATAGTGACTATTATTATGCCAGGAGTGATGGGGCTTTTTACTGGATTTGTTACTTTAGGCACATATATTTTAGTTATGCTAAAACGTGATAGCACTATAGTATCAAGACGTATTTCGATCCTTCTTTTTTTTGTTCTTAGCTGGTGGTTTTGGGAATGGGTGATTAGTTATTTGGTGATACCATTTCCTTGGATGGTACTTGGTTATGCTAGTCAATATTCGCTGGTTTTGATGCAGAACGCAGCTTTATATAGCGTACACGGCTTGAGTTTTATACTTTTGATTATCGCTACTGTTTTATATGCTAGGAGTTTTCGCTATACCATTATAGTCGTACTTTTGATATGTTTTATTGTGTCATATGGTCAGTGGAGATTAGCTGGCAATATAGAATCTGGAATAGAGTTCGAATTGGAGCCAAACCCAATCACCGTCTTTAACCCAGAGCAAAACTCAAATCTAAGCCAAGTATCAAATCAGAAAAAGCAAATCCAAATTATTCTTACCCAACCAAATCTCAAATTATTTGAATCTACTTTTGCCAATAGCGAAAATAAAAATAACCAAATTATGAAAACAATGGAATTGAGTCTTGAAGGATTAAATAAAGTTTCTTCGTTGATACAAAGTCAAAATGGTTCTTTGCCAACTTTGATAATATGGCCAGAGTCCGGGGTGAGATCAATTATTAGTCGACGAGATGATTTGGAATTTGTTCGTTACCTGTTGCCAGAAAACACAATTTTGCTGACAGGCGCTGATACCTATGATGGTGTTGGATACTATAATTCAATGATTGCAATTGATAACAGTGGCCAAATTATTAGACAATATGACAAGAAAATTTTGGCCCCTTTCGGAGAATATATTCCTGGCGCAAGTTTATTTTCTTGGATACATCCATTAGTTGCAAATGAAGGATTCAAACACGGAAAAAGAAATCAGATTATAGATCTGATTTTTGATTACAATATTGCAAATAACACGAATCGAATTAGGTTAGTGCCATTTATATGCTACGAAATTGCATTTCCCTTTATGGTTGAATCGATTGATTGTGATTTCATTATACAAATAACTAATGATATTTGGTTTGGCGATAGCATCGGTCCATATCAACATCTTGCTATTGCAAGAATGCGTGCTATAGAATATGGTAAGCCATTGCTGCGTGTTGCAAACACAGGCATCAGTGCTGTGATAGATTCTAATGGGAGAGTTTTAAAATTTTTACCATTAAATAAAACTGGAGTGATTAACCTGATCGTAGATTTAGCAAATAATTAATTGAAAATATTTTTCAATAAGTACTTCCTAATAAAATCACTATAAATTATTAATTGCTAGGATTTCGCAATACTTTGGAATGATAAATCCGGTCCAAGCAAATAAAATGATTGGTGGATTAGTGATTTGTAAGATAAATTTTTATTAAAAAAATGTTAATAAAAACTTGCATTATGAAAAATTACAACCTATAGTAGTGACAGCAAGTTGTGGATAAAAGCTGTAGCGTTGTATTCCTAAGCCTTCCCACTACTAAAATCTTCGTTATAAATCCTGCAACTTGCACCAATTAGTCAAAAATAGCTTATTCTTGAATTTTGCCATAAGTTCTGAGCCAGCAAAAAAGCAATAATGCGATTGTGCCCAATGCTAGTAGAAAAAGAGGTAGTGGCAACAGTGTGCCATTATGGATCAAACCAATGCCAAAAGTTGAGATTGCAATCACGATATTATAAGCAAAAGCAAAGAGGGAAGATGCTGTACCGTTGACATCGCGATATTTGCTTAATGCTATAGTAAAACTATTGGAGATGATCAAGCTATTGCCAAAAGCTGAAAATGACATACAGCTTAAGATTATAATAAGAATAATAACTTTTGGCAGCGAAAAATAAATAGCTAATAGCAGTCCAAAGCAAAGAGTGCCCATTCCGCTGAAAACTAAACCAGTTCCTAAACCAATTGTTCTATATAAAGGCCATTCAAGTTTTTGTAAATAGCGTGCAAAGAAGGTACCAAGAAAAAAAGCTGCTGTTGTTATAATGAATGTCATTCCATATTGGCTAGGAGAAAGGCCGATTATTTCGATTAAGCAAAATGGACCTTCGGCGTAATAGCTAAACGGTATACTCATGCAGGTACCGACAAACAATGCAAAAACTATCATGTTTGTATCTTGTAACATTCGGAATGCAACTTTGACAATTGAGGTTTTTTTCTTGCCACTTTTAGTTGCAATATAATTAAGGATGTCAACGTTTGTTTCTGGCAGATATTTAATTATCAGGATACAAAGGATTAAGCCAGTTGCTAATAAAAGCCAAAAGCTTTCTTGCCATCCCATATATTCAACTATGAATCCGCCAGCTATTGGTCCGATGACAGGGAAAACCGAAATTGCAGTACTGATATAAGAATATACAGTTCTGAGTTTATTGCCGAAAAATGAATCCCGGACAATTGCTTGCCCCACCACACTACCAGTGCTGCTACCAAATCCTTGGACTATTCTACCAAGCATTAAGATTTCAATCGATTGGGATTTGGTACAGATAATACAGCCAATAATATAAATCAGAAAACCCACCAGAAGAATTGGTTTTCTGCCATGATTATCCGAAAACCAACCCCATATTACCGTGCCAATTGAAAATCCAACGATATATATTGTTATTGTATAGCTTGCTATTCCTTCTGCAACCTTGAGAGTTGCTGCAATTTCTGGTAATGACGGAACATACATAGTTTCGGAAAAAAGTGGTAAGCCGACGATAATGAGAATAAGCCAAAATGCGGGAGTATGATTGATTTTAGTTCGATGTTGCATTTTATATAATTAACAATTGAATATTTTATATTAAATTGATACCTACTTTTTTGGTACTTTTGGTACTTGTATTTTTTTTATTTTATACTATTATGCAGAATAATCTATTTTTAAGTTAATTACTAAAATAAAATGGCACTGTTCGATGATTTACCTGGGAGCATATGGTTAGATGGTCAGTTCATTGAATGGAAAGAAGCTAGAATACATTTGATGACTCACGCTCTTCATTATGGTAGTTCAGTTTATGAGGGACTGCGTGCGTATAACTGTCGAGTGTTTAAAGCAGTTGAACACTATGAACGTATGGTTGAATCAGCTAGATACATTGGACTGGAGCTTGGTTATACTGCAGAAGAATTGGTATCTATTACAGAGAAGTTAATCACTGATTGGAATTATCAAAATCCCTATATTAGAGCTATAGCTTGGGTTGGTACTGAAAGTATGTTAGTGTCGACACGTAACTCTAAGATGCATGTTGCGATTGCTGCTTATGAGCGTGACGTTAAATGGCCAGAGCGGTTTCTAACTCAAGGAACCAATCTCCATGTATCAAGATGGCGTCGCCCAGATCCTAGAACGGCTCCTGTTCATAGTAAAACTTCTTGTATGTATACTGCTTCTTCGATGGCAAAAGCTGAAGCAGAAAGAGCCGGATTTGATGATGCTTTGATGTTAGCTTATGATGATAGTATCGCCGAAGCATCAACCTCTAACATATTCTTTGTGAGCAAAGGAGAAATATATACTCCCAAACCAGATTGTTTCCTTAACGGTATTACCAGAAGGACTTGTATTCAGATTGCTAATCAATTGGGAATTAAGGTTAACGAAAAAAAATTGGTCCTTGATGATCTCGACCTAATGACTGAAGCATTTGTTACTGGTACTGCAATCGAAATTCTACCAGTTGCGACAATTACCGATCGCATTTCTTATCACCCTACTGATTTTAAAAAAGTCTATAGTTTTAAACAAGGATCAGTTACTGAGCAAATAATAAGAGAATTTAAAAATATGACCAATAACTTGTGATGGATGTATGCAGCTCAAGGTTGAATTTTGCGTTTGACTAATAATTTAAAGTCAGATAATTAATGTTGTTATTAAAAAAATTCCTATTGTGGTGACCTATGTTTCTATAATAGCAAGTTAAGCTCAAAACTGTTTTGGCTTCAATCTATAACCAAAAATTGAATATTCGTTTTGTTATGATGATTAATACTCAAAAACTATGGACAGCAATCGTCACTCCATTTGATGATAATGGAAAAAAAATTGACTATCTATCACTAAGCAATCTGCTTCAGCAACAACAAGAGGCGGGTAATGGTGTTGTATTATTTGGCAGTACTGGGGAGGGGTGGTTGTTAGAGATGGATGAAAAAAAAGATATATTGCATCATCTATTTGCTAATAAAAGCAAAGCTCAGATTTTAGTTGGGGTCCCAAGTTTATCATTACCTCAAGCGGAAGAATTTATCTCGTTCTGTAATGATTTACCGATCGCCGGTTATTTTATTTCTACTCCTCTCTATACTAAGCCTGGAATCAGGGGGCAGACAAAATGGTTTGAATATCTTCTGAACCAGATGGCTAAGCCTGCAATGTTATATAATGTTCCTTCGCGTTCAGGGGTCAGTCTATATCCAGAGGTTGTGGCTAATCTGGCGGGGCATGATAACTTTGTTGCGATTAAAGATTCTAGTGGTGATTTAAAAGCGATGACCGAATATTTAAATGTTGCACCCAATATTACGCTATATTGTAGTGATGATGATATGATGCCACAAACAGCGAAAATAGGCGCAAAAGGATTGGTATCGGTGGCAGCAAATGCTTGGCCTACAATTGTGCGTCGATATGTGGGGCGATCTCTAAACGATCCTAATGATCCAGATTTAGAAATTTGGAAGCAAGCTAAAGTTTTGTTTAATGCTAGTAACCCGATACCAATTAAAGTTTTGCTTAAATATCTAGGATTGATTCAAACTGCGACAGTTCGTCTTCCCTTGAGTCTAGAGGATTTAGCTAGGCCAGAGCTACTATATCAGTTGAATGATAATATTTTGCACTGGGGGCAAAAAGCTTGTGACTCAAAGTTTTCGAGAGAATAGGGGGGCGATAGTTTTCTGCAAGTTGGAGTTGCAAGCGATAGAAAATCTGTGGTAAGAAGTAATATAACAATACTATTACTTTATTGCGGTATTATTACATAATCTTTCAAGTTTGAGTTGGAATTAACGACTCTAACATTTGTTTGTCATTTTACTAGTATTAAATTGACAATTTTGGTAATAAATCTACGCTTTCTAGGTTTATTATCACTTTTTATTGATTTTAGCATAATATTATTAGTAATAATTTGACTATAGATTAAATTATTTTGGTTTATCAACGTTTGCCAACACATGCAGCTCTTGCGGCAGCGACTATATCTGCTACCTGTGGCAGTGCCAATTTTTCTAGATTTTGCGCATATGGCAAGGGCACGTCTTTGCCTGTAACACGTATAGGTTGAGCGTCTAAATAGTCAAATGCATTCTCGCATATACTCATTGCTATTTCGGCGCCAATTCCAGCAAAATGCCATCCTTCTTCTACTGTGACAAGGCGATTTGTTTTACGAACAGATTCCGTGATGGTTTCGATATCAAGGGGGCGAATTGTCAAAAGGTCGATAATCTCAGCTTCAATCCCGTATTCTTGCTGTAATATTTCTGCTGCTTCCATCGCATGTTTAACTTGTAGTGAAAAAGCGGTAATCGTAACGTCTTTGCCAGTTTTGATAACAGAAGCCTTTCCTATAGGCAAAACCAAATCTCCTGCTGGAACTTCGTGGGTATGGCCATAGGTTATTTCATTTTCTAAAAATATCACTGGATTGGGGTCGCGGATCGCAGCCTTGAGCAATGCCTTGCAATCGGCAGCATAGTATGGTGCGATGACTTTGAGGCCGGGGATATGGGCATACCAACTTGCGTAGCACTGAGAATGTTGGGCGCCGACTCTTGAAGCTGCTCCGTTTGGTCCGCGAAATACGATTGGGCAACGAACTTGTCCACCTGACATATAATGAGTTTTAGCTGCTGAATTTACTATTTGATCTATAGCTTGCATCGAAAAGTTAAATGTCATAAATTCAACTATCGGTTTTAATCCGGCAAAAGCAGCGCCAATCCCTAAGCCCGCAAAACCATGTTCTGTTATTGGAGTGTCTATTACTCTTTTATCACCGAATTCTTGCAACAATCCTTGGGTTACTTTATAAGCTCCTTGATATTGTCCAACTTCTTCGCCCATGACGAAGATTTGAGGATCAATTCTCATTTCTTCTGCCATAGCATCGCGCAATGCTTCTCTTACAGTTAATAATGCCATAATATTTTCTAAGTTTACTTATTTTTTAAGTTTTATAACTAAAATTTTATAATTTGAGTATTTTGCTTTTTTTATCGAGATACTAATGGATATCGCACTTGTTATCATGGCAAAACGCCTTGACTATATTAGCAATACGAAAACCAAAATAGCGAGCAGTTGCGAGATCCTCAGCTAAAAGCGAAGCTTCTGCCGGAGTGCTATCAAGTTGGGTCATTAACCCACTCCAGCTGCCGAGTCGATTGAGTTTCAACGATGGGTCGAGTTCCAGTTTTTTGGATATTTCTGGAGCCAACAGCGAGTTACCGATTAGATCAAGACCAGCCCAGATCATCCCATGTTGCAACGCAAAAACCGAAATTTGTTTTAAGGTATTTAGCTTGTCGCCACTTAATGTACTAGAATGGGTAAAAGCCGCGGCGATTTTATTTTTCCATTTTTGTTGTAACCATATTTGGGTTGTTGTATCAAAAAATGCCTTGAGTTCGCTTGCCATATTGCCAAAATAAGTTGGTGAACCAAAAATTATTGCATCAGCAGAATTAATAGTATCGAGGTTGTCTTTGGCAGTCTCAACTGGAACCAAATGGCACTCAAGCCCTGATTTTTCAACTCCTTGCTGAATTTCGTTAGCTATAGTTTCAATATGGTGGTAGCGGCTGTAATAGATGATAGCTACTTTTTTATTTGCAAAGGGTGTCATAATGGGTTTTTCTCAAATAAATTATTTATGCCAAATATATGTCAGTGAATAACTCACTTTCTTCTGGTAGTGGTGAATTTTGTGCAAATTGGACCACCTCAACCATTAAATCTTTTATTTCTTTTTCGATTATTTTAAAATCTTCCTCAATTGCGATTTTTTCTTTTAACATCAGTTGTTTTAAGTTATCGATTGGATCAAGGATTTTATATGACTCGACTTCCTCTTTGGTTCGATATTTTGCTGGATCAGACATAGAGTGTCCGCGATATCGATAGGTTAGAACTTCTAATATTTGAGGCCCTGCTCCATTTCTGATTTTGGTGATTAACTTTTGTGCTGTTTCATATATCGCGATAAAATCCATACCATCAACGTTTTCGCCAGGAATATCAAACGACGCTCCGCGCTTATAAAGCTCTGTCGTGCTACAGGCCCGTTCGATCGAAGTCCCCATAGCATATTTGTTGTTTTCGATAACGTATAACACTGGCAGATTCCAGAGTTTGGCCATGTTAAATGCTTCGTAGACCTGACCTTGATTGATTCCGCCATCCCCGGTTATGGCAATCGAAACATTGTCAGTGTTGTTATATTTAGCAGCAAAAGCAAGACCTGTACCTAGGGGAATTTGAGCTCCGACAATTCCATGCCCACCGTAGAAACCCTTTTTTGTGTCAAACATATGCATCGAGCCTCCTTTGCCTTTGGAGCAACCAGTGGCTCGACCAGTTAGTTCAGCCATTACAGATTTGGGGTCGCAATCCATCGCTAACATAATTCCATGATCCCTGTAGCTAGTGATCATCGAATCGCCTTGCTTTAGAGATT
>CALKVD010000148.1 GCA_937996615.1 uncultured Rickettsiales bacterium
AGACGCGAAAGCTCAGAAAGACGCAACGAAAGAGGCGATAGACCGTTCAAAAGCCGCCGATTTAATTCTGATTCACCAGACTCAAATGGAGATTCACCAAGAAGACCAAGAAGCGCCGGAGATGGTTCTAGACGTTCGTTTGGCGATAGAGATCGAGGATCATTTGGCGGCGCCAGAAGAGAAGGCGGCGGATCTTTCGAAAGAAGAGGCGGCGGCGGAGATGGCAGAAGATTTGCTAAAAAAGCTCCTCCAACAATATGTAAACATCAAATCGAAGAAAGCGATCAGGGAATTAGCATAAACGAATGGTTTGCTAAAAACGTTCCCCAAACTTCTGCAAACTATATCCAAATTATGTCAGACAGAGGAAGCCTCAGGGTCAATAATGAACGAGTAACACCAACAACAAATCTAAATATCGGAGAAGAAATTAGCTTCCCAGATACCGCACTCAAGGAATTCACCCCAAGACCTCCAAGAACTGACTTTGATCATAGAGGAGGCGAGCGAAGATTTGGTCGCGACGGTGATTCTGAACGCGGCGAAAGAAGGGGGTTTGATGACCGCAATAGAGGAGGAGAAAGAAGAAACAATGATAATGGCAGAGAAAGAAGAAGTGGCGGAGAACGTCGTCCAAGTAGCGCCAGTAGTAACAACTCTTCAGATGATGACCGACATAGGCGAGAACTAAGATTAGCAGAAAACCCAAAGTATCAACTTCTATCAGAAAAAATCGCCAGCTGGATCATTTTCCAAAATGACGATATCATAGCAATCAATAAACCAGCCGGAATAGCAGTTCAGGCTGGAACAAGAATCGACATTAGTATCGACGATTTACTACCAGCATTAAAATTTGGCTCAAACCAAAAACCAAAACTTGTCCATCGTTTAGATCTAGAAACAAGTGGCGTTCTACTTTTAGCTCGTAACAGCCAAACTGTTAGAGCTTTGGGCGAAATGCTGAAGGAACATGATGTGAGGAAAAAATATATAGCTATTTGGTGCGGGGTTCCAGACCAAAAGTTTGGCATCATCGACCTACCTTTACTTAAAGACGGGGGCAAAGACAAAGTCGAAAGCGTCCGATATGATATTGAAGGCAAGGAAGCTGTTACTCGCTACAAAGTACTATCACACAATAATTTATTCAGCCTTGTTGAAATTGAAATTCTAACTGGCAGAACACATCAAATCAGAGTCCATAGCGCAACTCTGGGGTGTGGTATTTTAGGCGACAGAAAATATGGCAAAATGACAACAAAAATCGATAAAAACGACCCGTACTATAACCATATATTTAGCTATGGTGACTCAGTGAATATTTTGCGTGAAAAACAATTGCCTGAATATATTGAAGCTCAAAAAGAAGCAGAATCTATGTATCTACATGCGAGAGAAATTACCCTCAGCTTAGATGAACAAAAAATACAAATAGTCGCACCAGTACCAGAATATTTTATTGAAGCAATCAAGAAGTATGGATTAAAACTACCATAATCAAATGTAGCCAATATAATATAACGATGCAATGTTAGCTATAAAACAATATTTGGATACCACAGTAAAAATTTAATAAAAACAAAACAAAAAAATTTTACTAGGATACTTCAAATTATTATCTTTTTCTGCTATAAGAATATTAAATTATCAATAGCTCGCCATAACCAAAGCAATAATTTTTGCAGCCAAAGCTGCAATAAATTACAGCTAAAATTGACACAATCAAAGCATAAAGCTCAATAATGACAGAAAAAAAGATTGAATTAAAGATTTTCAACTCCAAAACTAGGAAGTTAGAAAAATTTATACCAATTAACCGAGATAATATTACAATGTATGTATGTGGGCCAACGGTTTATGATCGCCCCCATCTTGGGAATGTCCGCTCTGCTGTTATATATGATATTCTAGGAAGATTTTTACAAAGTCTTTATGGCAGCCTGACCTATGTTCGCAACATCACCGACATAGATGATAAAATCATTGCCGCTGCAACTGGAAATAAGATCGCAATAACTGATTTAACTAAAAGTATGATAGAGTATTATCATACTGATATTGGAGAACTAGGATGTCTACCGCCAACAAATGAACCCAAAGCAACAGATCATCTTCCAGATATTTTGAGGATGATCGATAGGCTAATTGCTAATGGTAATGCTTATATCTCAGAAGAGCATGTATTATTCGATGTTAGTACATACAAAGATTATGGTAAGCTATCAAATCGGACTCTAGATGAGATGGTTGCTGGTTCTAGAATTGAAATTGCTTCATATAAAAAAAATGATATGGATTTTGTTCTTTGGAAACCGGTTGATACTAAATCTGGAAATAGCGTTCCAAAAGGTTCTGCTTTTGAAAGCCCTTGGGGCCTTGGGAGACCGGGGTGGCATATAGAATGTTCAGCGATGAGTACCGCAATTTTAGGAGATAATTTTGATATTCATGGAGGTGGAGTTGATTTGATTTTTCCCCATCATGAAAATGAAGTTGCTCAAAGTTGCTGCGCCAATCCTGAAAGTAAATTTGCTAATTATTGGATTCATAACGGCTTTTTAACTGTGAATGGACAAAAAATGAGCAAAAGTTTGAATAATTTCTATACAGTCCATCAAGTAATCGCTAATGACATCTCAGGAATGGCTTTACGCTATTTCTATCTAACTACTCACTACCGCAAGCCAATAGACTATAGTACTACAGCGATACAAGTAGCAAAAAATGCAATTGCTAAATTTGCCAAAACTCTTCAAACAATCGATAACTCATTAATTACTAAATTATGTGATGGCTTTTATGATAGTTTTAGTAATAGAGTAGGGGAAATTATGCCCCATTGCAACGAATATACCCATAAAGCTATGGAACTTTTGGCTAATGATTTAAATACAGCTTCAGTTTTAGCATATTTACACCAACTAAACAGCGAAATTACAAATGACCAACAACAAAATCCCAAAATAGATGAAAATTCGCAACAAAAATTTAAGCAGCATCAATTTATTACAACCCTAAAGCTGATAGGGCTAGATCCTATCAAGCTATTAAATCTAGAACCTACCGATTTGGATGAAGCAATCCCAGAAGAAGCAAAACTATTAGCGAATCAAAGAAATCACGCTAGAAAACAAAACGAAGAATGTCTTTAGTGCGTACACCACCTGTGAACTATCAACACCGAGCGCA
>CALKVD010000149.1 GCA_937996615.1 uncultured Rickettsiales bacterium
ATACTGAAGAAAATCAATCTTGGCAACAACTAGATTTTTTTAGCAGATTTATCCCATATTTAAATAATCCAATCCAAGAAAATCCGAGAACCTCACAAAAATTAACCAATAATATAAAAGAATTTAATAGCAAAACTAATGATTTTCAAAATCAGCATCTTATTTGTATTAAATTTGATCAATTTACGCTCAAGCCAGAAATCATAACCTACGAACAACTTTTGAATCAAGGAGCAACACAACCAAGAGATGATATGATAATCGATTCTCAAATTCAGGATATCAATAATTATGACGACCTGCTAGAAACAAATGATAATTCAGAAACTCAAGCAACTAGTCTCTATATCAGCTCACAACCAAAAGTTGAATATATCCAAAATAACAAGATTTCCAATACCATTACCGAACAAGTCAAAGCCAGCTTAGAAATAATAGTTAAATCAGCGCTGATCAAAACAGACTTTACCCAAATAATTCGCACTAACCTAACTCCGCCCCAATTGGGTAAAATTCAAATCAGTTATGCCATTTCGACAAAAAATAGCCATAATATTGAAATTAATGTTGAAAAAATCGCAACCCTTAGATTACTTCAGGAAAATATGGCAGAACTTAAAACAATTGTGCGAGATTTTGCAAACCACAACTCTTTGCAGACCAGAACAATTGCAATCCCTAGCCTTGATACATCTAACCAACAAGGTGGTTTCAATAATTCAAATGGTGATAACACCAAAAATCAGAATCCAACAATTAATTTTAGCTTGAATTATAACCAAAATCATCAGCAAAACAATCAACAGAATACAACTCAAGAATTTTTATCTGATCTTAATAGAAACGACAATCAAACTATTTCGATTGAAGGAAATGCAGCTGAAATCTGCGCCTATCTTGTTTGTGGCGACACTAGAATTGACATATATGTATAAGCATAAGTTTATTAGTAGATTTTATCCATAATCACTTATAATTATATAGTTAGCTATTATTAGTATCTCAAAACTTATCTTAAAGCTGAGTTTATATAAATTCGCTAGACTCCGAGTTATACTAATGTTATAATTAACCGTTTAAGCTAACTATTAGTGGTAAACTACCTATGCCTGTCACACATTTTAGAGCTTTTCCTCAAAATATTTTATCATTGATAATATACTTTGTCTTAAAACAGAAGTGGCAATTCCTTCTATTCGCTTTTGTTTCTATCACTGTACTAGTATGTGGTAACACATTGTGGCCTATGATCACTGGAGATTTAGTCGACGCGTTTGCCCAAATCAAGGATAAAGATGATACGATGTCAGTCCTAGCAGCCCCAGCATTAAGCGCAGTTGGTTTTTGGCTATTGATTGAATTCTGCAATCGAACTAGAGGATTTCTCTATGGCTTTATCTACCCAAAGTTTGAAGGGGCAATCCGAACCAGTGCGTTTGATTATGTTATTCAACAACCATAT
>CALKVD010000150.1 GCA_937996615.1 uncultured Rickettsiales bacterium
TCCGAGAGTTGAATAGCTGACAGAATTAATTAGTAACAACCATGGAAAAAGAAAAAAACAGCAATTGTAAATTCATCTTTATCACTGGAGGAGTAGTTTCGTCTCTCGGCAAGGGAGTGGCAGCCGCAACTCTCGCCACCCTTCTCCAAGCTCGTGGTTATAAGGTAAGGGTACGCAAACTTGATCCATATTTAAACATCGATCCAGGAACAATGAGCCCATACCAGCATGGAGAAGTTTTCATTACTGAAGATGGCGCCGAAACCGATCTTGACCTTGGGCATTACGAAAGGTTTACCGGAATCCAGGCAGAACAAACCGACAGCATTAGCTCGGGAAGAATTTATTCCCAACTCTTGCAAAACGAACGTAAAGGTAAATATCTCGGACACACCGTCCAAGTCATCCCCCATGTAACCGATTTGATCAAGGATTTCATTTTATATAAACACCATGATCTCGATTTTATGATATGCGAAATCGGAGGAACAGTTGGAGATATTGAAGCTTTGCCATATTTTGAAGCAATTCGCCAATTAAACTATCAACTTGCAAATAACAGAGTTGCCTATATCCACGTTACGCTTTTACCATATGTCAGCTCAGCTCAGGAGTTAAAAACTAAACCAACCCAGCATTCAGTTAAAGAATTATTATCTATCGGAATCCAACCCCACATCCTACTATGTCGAGCTGATCGAGAAATTACATCAGCAGAACTAAGCAAAATAGGGCTTTTCTGTAACGTCAAAGAAGATCGAGTTATCCAAGCTCTTGACCAAAATAACATATATCAAATTCCTCTTGCATATCACACCGCAGGATTAGATTCTAAAGTTTTAGAAATCTTTAATATCGAATCTAAAATTCCAAATTTGGATTCCTGGCATCAAATCCAACTGAAAATCAACAATTCAACAAAAGAAATAAAAATCGCAATTATAGGTAAATATACTAAACTCAAAGACGCTTATAAATCTCTCAACCAAGCCTTCGAACATGCAGGGCTCTACCACCAGTGCAAAGTTATTCTAGAATTCTTTGATTCAGATGATCTTAATAACGAAAACATCAAAACTATATTTAAAAATATTTCAGGAATAATGGTGCCAGGAGGATTTGGATCTCGCGGAATTGAAGGCAAAATACTTGCAATCCAATATGCCAGAGAGAATAACATACCTTTTTTTGGAATTTGTCTTGGAATGCAACTGAGTATAATCGAATTTGCAAGAAACGTTGCCAAAATAGAAAATGCCAACTCTAGCGAATTTGCAGAAGATTGTACCCCAGTCATCGCATTGATGGAAGAATGGATGGATGAAAATAATACCACCCAACTTAGAAATTTAAAAGGAAATTTAGGGGGAACAATGCGTCTTGGTGGATATAAATGCTCACTGTCGCCAAATAGTTTGATATATTCTATATACCAAACCGATATTGTCACTGAACGCCACAGACATCGTTACGAATTTAATAACAAATATCTCGAACCACTATCTCTTGCAGGACTTAGATTTAGTGGGTTTTGCGTTAACGACCATAAAAACAATCTATCCAACAATATAACCACAGAACAAAAAATACCATCTGCAAATAAAATTCTAACAAATGATTCTTGCTTGGTCGAAGCAATTGAACTTCCAAATCACCCGTGGTTCATCGCCGTTCAGTTCCATCCAGAGCTAAAATCTAGACCATTTTTACCCCATCCCTTATTCGTTTCTTTTATTGCTGAGGCTAAAAAATATGACACCAAATTCTCAAAACCAAATCTCTAATCAAAATTCATCCATAAATCCAGCCGATCTATT